>JANQFM010000310.1 GCA_028277865.1 Acidobacteriota bacterium | reverse complement strand
TCGGCATCCCCGAACCTCAATTGTTCCGGGCAGACGACCCGGCAGGCGACGGCGAAATTGCGCTGCGTGAAGTCGGCCAATTGCCTCAGGGCGGCGGCCAGCCCCGGGCCTTTGCGGTCCACCGGATTGAGGCCTCTGGCCAGCTTGCGGGTACGGTCGATGGCCTGCCTGACCATTTCGCCGATTTCGCCTGCGTCGTCGGCTTGCTGCTGCCGAGCACCTTCCAAGTCCCGGCGCAATCCGGCCAGCCTCAAGCCGACAGCCGCCAGCAGTTGGCCCAGATCGTCATGCAGGTCCCGTCCGATGCGGCGTTGCTGCTGGCTGCCCACTTGCAGGATCTCCCTTTCCAGTCGGCGCCTTTCGGTAATGTCGCTTGCGTTGATGACGACACCCTGCACGGCCGGGTTGGCAAGCAGGTTGCGCAGCGAGGCCTCCAGCAGGCGCCACTCCCCGTCCCTGTGGCGGATACGGAATTCCAAGTCATTGAAATGCTTGCGATTGCCCTGGGGCTGCTGCAGGCATTCCTGCAAGCGGGCCTGCAGCAATCGACGGTCCTCCGGGTGGGTCAACTGCAGCAGTGAGGAGCCCTGCACGGACTGTGCTGTCCGGCCCAGAACCCGCTCGACCGAAGAGCTTTGATAGCGGATTGTGCCCCCGGCGTCACAGACTGTAATCAAATCGCGGGCGTTTTCAATCAGTGACCGAAAGTGCACTTCATTGCGCTGCAGTTGCTGCAGGGCCTGTCGGCGTTCCCGTTCCAGCTTCTTTTTCTGCAGGGCGGCCAGGATGGTATGGGGCAGCCTCTGGATATGGCTGGTCGTCTTGATCACGTAGTCGGCCGCCCCGCGCTTCATCGAAGCCACGGCGACCTCTTCCGACCCGGTGCCGGTGACTATGACCACCGGAATGTCCAGCCGCCGGGCCTGGACGGCGTCGATCACCTGAAGCCCTTCGAAACCCATGATGTTGAAGTCGCTCAGCACAACGTCGTATTGCTGCTTTTCCAAGCAGTCTTCGAAGCGGCTTTGAGAATCGGCCTCCACCAGGTCGAATTCCCATTCCGAAGTTCGCAAGGCTTCTCGGACCAGTTCCCGGTCAAATCGGGAATCGTCCACATAGAGGATCCGGATGGCAACGCCTTGCCTGTCCGGCTCACTCGGTTCTAGTGGATGGACCGTCCCGTCGGGTTGCCCTGGGGTAGCCATATGCTGAAAGTGCTCCCTTTCCCTTTCATGGAATCGACCTTGGTCTTACCGCCCATCAATTCGGCCGCCCTCTTGACGATGGCCAGCCCGATTCCGCTGCCGGGGTAGTCCTCGTGGCTGTGCAGCCTTTGAAAGGCATTGAAGATCTTGTCTCCGCAGCCTGGGGCGATGCCGATCCCATTGTCGCGGACCCAGATGCAGATGCCCTCATTTTGTCGCCTGCAACCGATGGCGATATAGGGTGGCACTCCCGCCTTGTGATAAGTGAGCGCGTTGTCCACCAGATTGGTGAGGATTTGGCTCAGCAAAGTTGCATCTCCGCACATGGGCGGCGAATCGCAAGGCGGTTGGATGCTGGCGCCGGTGGCTGCGATGCGCCCTGCCAGCTGTTGGCTGACACGCGACACGAGATCCCCGAAATCGATGGCCTGGCTGCGGACGGCCCGTCGTCCCACCTGCGCATAGACGAGCAAGTCCTCGATTAGCCTGCCCATTTGATCGCTCGCCTGCAGGATATTGCGCATGTAGCGGCCGGCATCGGGGTCGGCTTCTACGGCGTAGCGACGCACCAGGATCTCGGCAAAGCCGTGAATGGCCCTCAACGGCGCACGCAGGTCGTGCGACACCGAGTAGACGAATGCTTCCATGTCCTTGTTGGCCTCCTGCAGCTTGGCGGTACGCTCGGCGACTCGCTGCTCCAGGCTGCGGTTGAGTCGGCGGACTTGGGCTTCGGCCTCTTCCTTAATTGCGATCTGCTCCTGCAGCTCGGCAACGCGTTCCTGCAATTGCCTCCGGGTGCAACGAAGCTCTCTTTCCATGGAGTGCTTGTAAAGGGCGATCTCGATGGCAACGTGCAGCTCCCGCTCCTCGAAAGGCTTGATCAAGTAGGCAAACGGCTGGGTGGCTTTGGCCCGGTTGAGAGTCTCGTGATCCGCATAGGCGGTCAAGTAGATGACAGGCACGTCATGCTGGTCGCGGATGGCCTGAGCCGTCTCGATCCCGTCCCTGTTCCCCTTGATGACGATGTCCAGCAGTGCCAAGTCAGGCGAATGCCGGGCCACTTGTCGAAGAGCCGACTCACCGCTGGCAGCCACCCCGACCACTGCATATCCCAGCGCAGTCAGCCTCTCCCTGAGGTCGACAGCCACGATCGCTTCGTCTTCGACGATCAAAATCTTGGGTTTGCCCATTCGATAGGTTTCCACACCCCGGCGATAAAGAATCGACGGTGACGCAACCAACGTGCCAGCCGGTCAGCGGACGGCTTTCGGAAACCGCAGCCCTACGGCACCGGCCCCGAACCAATTCCGCTTATCCGCCCATTTCTGAACGCACTGAAAAAATTTCTGTCTCAAAAGCCCCGTAACTGTAAATTTTTCATCTTGCCCGCACCCTCGGGCCGCTTCTCCCCGCAGCAGTCTTGCCAATGTCGGTCGACACGGCCCCAGGCAATCGGTTGCCGAGCCGACTCCCCTCATCCGGCAGGTGCGAACGTCTTGGTGTTTCGGGCGGGGCGTCGTCGTCGTCGCTGGAGTGGCGGCAGCGTGGCAAGCGAAACTTGATCCGGAAGCAGGTGCCCGGGCCGTCCAGGATGTCGAGGGATCCCTGCAGCTGCCGAGTCAGGGCCCTGACCAGAACCAGGCCCAGCGAATCGCTTGTCTGAACGTCGATGCCCTCAAGCAGCCCGCAACCGTCATCGCCGACGGAGAGCGTATAGGAGTTGTCCTTCAGGTGACGCACCGTGACTTCGATTCGGCCCTCCCGCCCGGGATCGAAGGCGTGTTGAAGCGCGTTGGAGACCAGTTCATTGACGATCAGCCCGCAGGGCACCGCAGTATCGACATCGAAGCGGACCGATCGGGCATCGACCGTCACCGAAACATGATCTGACAAGGAGCTGGCGCGGATCAGGTTGCGGGTCAGGCTGGTCAAGTATTCCTGAAAATCGATTTGGCGGAGATCCTGCGACTGGTAGAGGAGTTCGTGGATGAGGGCCATGGTGCGGATCCGGTTGCGGCTTTGATTCAGGTCGGAGGCTGCGTTGCCGCTTTCAGCCCGGCGCGCTTGAAGGCTGAGCAGGGAAGAGACGACCTGCAGGTTGTTCTTGACCCGATGGTGGATCTCCTTGAGCAGGATCTCCTTTTCCTGCAGCGATTGGCGCAGCATCCCCTCGGCTTGGCCCCGCTCGATGGAGGTTGAGATGATCTGGGCCGCATTTTCGAGAAAGTCCCGATCTGCCAGGCCCAGCAGCTTGCCTTTGTCGCCATAGGCGGCCAACACTCCGAAACGCTCCCCGGTCATGTCGATGCGGGCTGCCAAGACTTCTTCCAGACCTTCGCTGCCGGGCCATGCCGGGCGGGGCGGCCCGGCATCCACAGGCCAATTCAAGGCAACAAACGAATTGGTGCGAAGCCGCTTTGCCAGCATGATCAGGTGGGCATCCTGGTCGGCTTCCAACACCAGTTCATTGCCGTCGCTAATGGATGCCGCAAGACGAACCTCTTGGGCAGGAGGTCCGGCCCAGAGCAGCAGGCAGCAGGGTGATTGCAGGCTCTCCTGCACCAGGGCGAGCGCCCGCTTGACGAAGCCGCTGTCACTGCGTCGAATCGCCAAGTGGCCGATTCGGGTCAGCGCCTGCAGGTGACGAGTCCTCAACTGGGCCTCTCCCTTCAGCCTTTTTCGCTCTGAGATGTCGTGGATGCTGGCTCTCACCAGTGAGCGCCGACCCGAGGCAAAATGGCTCAGGCGAACCTCCGAGGGGACCTCTTTGCCTTCGGTATCTTGCAGAACCCATTCGAAAACCGGCTCCAGGCCCTCCAGTGCCTGATTGACATATTGACCACTGGCCTCGACCGAAGGGGATCCGCCCGGTTGTCGGGCCGGACTGCAATCCGGCCATCCCATGCCGTAGAGGCGGCTCTTGTCGGCTTTGAGCATGCGTCGGGCATTTTGGTTGGCTGCCACGAAGCGGCCTTTCTCGGGATCAAAGAGAAGTATGGCTTCAGGTGCCGCCTCGACCAGCCTCCGGTAGCGCTGGTGCAGCTCTTTCCTGGACCGTTGGACTTTGACCAGCCAGCCCGCCAGAAGCAGGCTTGCCAACGAAAGCGGTGCAAACCACCACTGCAAATAGAATGGCGGGTGGATGACGATCCAAGGCCCCGAACTGCTGGTGCCCCATCTTTGCGGGCTTCCGGCTTGCACTTCAAAGCGGAAGCGGCCCGGCGGCAGGCTGGCGTAACGGACTTGGCGCTGATAGGGATTGTCTTGATGCTGCCACTGCTCTTCGAAGCCTGAGAGGCGGAAGCGATAGCGGATCGAGTGAGGATCCCTCAATGAAAGCGCACGGAATCCAAACTGCAGGGTGTTTTGCCTGGTGCTTAAGGAAGCTTCGCCTGTCAGGGGCAAGTCCTCTCCAGCAGCCCAGGCCGAAAGGACTTCAACGCCGGGAGCAGCAGGCACGAAGCAATCAAACTCGGGTTGGTAAAGGGACAGGCCTCGGTCAGTGCCGATCCAGACCCGGTTGCGGCTGTCCAGCAAGGCCGCCGCCCGGTTGGTCTCCTGCCCGGCAAGGCCGTCCCTGCTCGCCAGGCGGCGGCTTCGAATGCCGTCCCACAGCACGACTCCGGAATCCGTCCCGAACCAGAGGTTGCCCTGGCCATCCTCCAAGATCGCGTAGACCGGCCTCGGCTGCGGAAAGACGACAGGCGCGGCTGGTACCAATTTCCCGGAATCGACTCGGTACAGTCCCCCTCCTGTTCCGGCCCAGATGCGTCCCCGGCTGTCTTCCAGCAGGGCATAGACCGAATCCGTTTCCTCCGTAGGGTGGCTGCCGATGCGCCTCCAGTTGCCGGGCCTTCCGGCCAGCAGACCGTGATGGGAGGTGGCCAGATAGAGGATTCCCCGGCGAGATTCGAAGATCCTCCGTACCGCTCCTTTGCCGAGCCTGGGCAGCTCGGAAGGGACGAAGCGGCCCCTTTCCCAGCGGAAAAGCTGACGGTCGGCGGCAACCCACAGAACGCCTGAGCGATCTTCAAGCACAGAACTGACCGGAACCGTGAGTCCCGCTTCGGAGCCGTACCAGGTGATCGACTCCCCTTCGATTCGGGCTAGGCCGGCCCAGGAAGCGGCGGCCCAGACCCGGCCCTGCCGATCCGATCTCAGGTCCAGGACGCGGGTGACCCCCCTCCATCCTTCTGAAATCTTTGGGAAGCGCACCTTGTCGACCCTTCCCGCCTTCCAAAAAGTAAGGCCGGAATTGTGGCCCAAGACCATTTCGTCCTTGCCTGATTGCAGGACGGCGGTGACTTCGTCCTCCAGGAATCCCTGGCGGGTGTCGAAGTTGGCGAAGCGGCGCCCGGCCACCCGCACCAATCCCATGCGGTTGGCGATCCACAGGGAGTTTTCGCGGTCCACAAAGAGCGCACGCGCACCGTTGGAATTAAGCCCGTTCTCGCGGCCCAGCGGCAAGATTCGGCCAGTCTCGGGCTGGATCTGCAGGAGTTGTTCGTTGGTGGCCAGGTAGACCCAGCCGTCCCGGCCCGCCCCGAGCCCCCTGATGGCAGATCCCTCCAGGCGCAGGTCGTCATTTTCAAAGAGCCAGCCCAGCTTCCCCTCCTTCCAGGATGCCAGCCAGCCTGAAGCGTGGATAATCAGCGAGCCGCTGTGCGGATCCGGATAGACGCCCAACAAGCCTGGATCTTCAGTCGAAGGGCCCTGCAGTGCCACTTCTTCAAGCTTCCCCTCGCGCATCCGAAGCAGGCCGCGGCTGCTGGCCAGGTAAAAGGACTGTCCCTGGGCGGCAAGCCCGTAAATGCGCCCTGTTTCGGGGGAAGCGAGGTGCGACCAGCGGACGCCGTCCCAAAAAGCCAGGCCCGATTGCCGGCTGGCCACTGCGACTTGCGGCCCCGAGCGGGACAAGGCCACCGCCAAGCCCGTCACGGCGAAGGATGGGAATTGCGCAAGGGCAGGCAGCTTCCGCCATACGCCCTTCTCGTAGCAGGCGACCGTGTAGGGCTTGGTTTCGTTGACCGCCCAGATCCTGCCCAGGGCATCGGAGCTGATGAAGGAAAAACTGATGGCGGGCGGGTAGTTGGGCTCGTGGCTTTCCCACAGGATCCCGTCAAACGCGAACAGCCCCGCGCGGGTTGCCAGCCACAATCGGCCTCGGCCGTCCTGTGCAATGGCATTGATCTCGCTGCTGTGCAGCCCTTCTTCCTGGCCGTAGACCTCGATTCTGTAGGACTGTCCCCGAACGGCAAGCGTAGCTGCGCTCAGGCACACGCTCATCCCAAAAAGGATTTTCGACCATTTGGAAGCCATTCCGGTGTCTGCGTCCCCCAGCTAGCCCGCGACGCCTTTCTTTGGCTCCACTGATTCCAGCTTTCCAGTCGTAGGCTCCGCCGGGAAGGACCCGACGGCGGCCCAGAAAAGCGTCTCGATTCGATTTCCACCCACGGGCTAAATGAATGCGTACTGATTCGTAGCCGATAATCCCTTGCCGAACGGCTGCGCGCACTGTTGAAGTACGTCATCTTCGACGCAGCAGGCCGGGGGATCCAGGGTGGGCCGCCCCGATCCCTTGTGGGGGATTTCCCCAGAAGGGGGCCCAGAGCGGATTCCACGCAAAGCCGCAAAGTTCGATCGAAGCGGAAGATTTCCGGCAGCCAATTAGGGAGCGCCCCCACAGAGGCGCAGCATCCAGCTCGACGATAAGGTGGGGCAGTTACGGTGAGCGCCCTTAACCCGGTTTAAGGCCCACTTTAAGCGATGGAGAATGAACAAGATGGAGAAAAAAATGCAAGCGAGTGAGGCGTTCGATCCGACCGATCTTCAGAGAAGGGATCTCAGCGGCAAATACCTCTCCTTCTTCCTTGGCGAAGAAGAGTACGGACTGGAGATCTTGAGCGTCCAGGAGATCATCGGGATGATCCCGATCACCCCCGTGCCCCGAATGCCCGACTACATCCGGGGTGTCATCAACTTGCGCGGCAAGGTGATTCCTGTCATCGACCTGCGTCTGAAGTTCGCCATGTCGTCCATGGAGGACACCAGTCAAACCTGCATCATCGTCGTCCAGTCGCAGGGCCGTGAAGTCGGCGTTGTGGTGGACAAGGTGAGCGAAGTGCTCGACATTTCCTGCGACGAGATCGAGGATCCGCCCGCCATGGGTTCGGATGTCCGCACCGACTACATCCTGGGTATCGGAAAGTCCCAGGACAAGGTCAGGATGCTGCTCGACATCGAGAAGGCTCTGGCCAGCAGCGGCGATGCCCTTCCCGAACGGCCCCAGCCGGAGTCCCAAGAACAGAAAGACGAAGATCCCGGCTTGGACGAAGTCTTCGAGTCCATCGCCGAGCAGGTTGCTTAAGCGGCACGGGTCAATGAGCCACTAGGAACCAAAGGAGAAGCAATGTTGAATTATCTCCGCAATCTAAAAAATGGGGGAAGACAGGCCTCAGCCGATTCGGAGCAGTCGCTTCGCGCCGAACGCTTCATTTCGATGGTTGAAGGCGCCGCCAGCTACTTCATGATGTGCGACCTCGATTTCCGCATCGTCTACTGCAATCCGGCGGTCGTCGAGATGCTGAGCAAATACCGGGACGACCTGCGCAAGCTCTTTCCCGGCTTCGATCCGCGTCGGCTGGTGGGCATGAGCATCGACCACTTCCACAAGAACCCGCAGCATCAACACCGGCTCCTCAGCGACTTCTCCAAGCTGCCCTACAAGACCGAACTCGATCTGGCGGGCATGGAATTCGGCCTCACTCTGAGCGCCTTGCGCGACCGGCAGGGCAATCACATCGGAAACGCTGTGGAATGGACGGACTACAACGCCCGTGCCGCCTATAAACGCGGACTGGAAAAGCTGGTCGAGCAATACAAGGCAGGGGATCTGAGCGCAAAAGCCGACTTGAGCAAGCTCGACTCCGCCTATGCCGGCCTCATGGAGGGGATTCACGAAGTCGCCGAAGCGATCGTCAATCCGGTCCGGCACTCGGCAAACCAGGTGGCCACGGCATCCAGCCAGATCAGCAGCGGTTCCCAAGCCTTGGCCCAAGGCGCCTCAGAGCAGGCCAGCAGCCTGGAGGAGATCTCCAGCAACCTGCAGCAAGTCGGCGCCATGACCAAGCAAAACTCCGACAACGCCCAGGAAGCGCGCGGATTGACCGATTCCACTCGTGAAGTGACCCAAAAGGGCGTCTCCAACATGCAGGAGCTTTCCGAGGCCATCAACCGCATCCAGGCCTCGGCCGACGAGACCTCGAAGATCGTCAAGACCATCGACGAGATCGCTTTTCAGACCAATCTCTTGGCCTTGAATGCCGCCGTCGAAGCTGCCCGCGCCGGGGATGCCGGCCGTGGGTTTGCAGTTGTTGCAGAAGAGGTCCGCAACCTGGCCATGCGCAGTGCCGAAGCGGCCAAGAGCACCTCCGGCCTGATCGAAGAATCGGTCAAGAACGCCGAGAGCGGCGTGAGCATGAATGCCGGAGTTCTGTCCAGCCTGCAGGAAATCAACGGCCAAGTGCAAAAGGTGGCCGAAGTGGTGGCCGAGATTGCGGCTGCCTCCGATCAGCAAAGGCAAGGGATTGAACAGGTCACCAGCGCCATCGAGCAACTGAATCAGGTCACCCAGCAGACAGCCGCCAATGCTGAAGAAGCGGCTGCGACTTCTGAGGAACTCAGCGGTCAGGCCGAAGAGATGCTGGCGCTGGTCAATGGCTCGGCCGGAGAAGGTCGGCGCAAGCCCCGCCAGGGGAGCAGCGGGTACGTCAACGGCAAGACTTCAAAGCATTTGCCCCCGGCGCCAGGATCCGCCGATCTGATCCCGTTTGATGACGGCGACGATTCCCAGGCCCTTGGGGAGTTTTAGACCGGGAGTGCCCGCATATAGAGGTTGTTCTGCGCCCTCTGCGTCTCTGCGGCTCTGCGTGAAAATCTGCTCTTGCCGCAGAGCAATTGCAAAAGCCAGGAAAGGATCACCCCAATGAGGTCTAGCCTCACACAGAGCCGGTTCAGCAAGGAAGTTGGAGGCCGGGCGGCCCGGCGAGCCGATTTCAAGAAGATGGCCCTGTCGTTGCTGGGATGCCTGTCGTTGGCTGTGGGCATCGTGGGCATTTTCGTCCCTTTGCTGCCCACGACCTGCTTCCTGCTCTTGGCTGTGACGGCCTTTTCGAAAAGCTCGAAGAGGCTTTACCGCTGGAGCATCGAAAACCGATGGTTCGGTCACCATGTTGAACGCTACAGGGAGAAGGGCACCGTTTGTCTCGCAGTCAAGCTGGGATCGTCGCTGATTCTTTGGCTTTCCGTCACGCTGACCTGCTGGCTGGCGTTGGAGAGCACCTGGGGGCGAGCCCCGTTGGTGCTGATGGCTGCCGCAATCACCGTCCACGTCTTGGCGCTGCCGTCCTCGGGAGGTTCTGGTGGCAGGGCTGCGAGGTGTTCCGAGCCAGCACCAAGCCTCGTCAGTTGCGAAAGGTAATCAACCATGAGCACTCAAGAAGAGAATCGAAACACACGCAACCTGACCGAAGATGAATTGAAGGTGCGCCTCGAACACTTGGAGGCACGCCTAGTGGAGGCGGAACCTGAGGATGTCGCCGAACTGAAGAAGGTGCACGGCGAACTGGAGGCCGTGCTGCAGGGCAGCCGACTTGGCGAGGTGGTCAAAGCCCCTGTTTTTAAGGCGGCTGCCAGTCTGAGCAGTGCTTTGGGCTGTGAGTTGGCAAAACGCCCGGCGTACTTGACCGAGGCAGGCTTGTTCATCGATGCCGCATGCGACCTTCTGGGAAGCCTGGCAGCCGGTCGGCAGCCGGACGACATTCATGCGGACGGACCCACCCCGGCGGCTTCCCAGGCCGCTCAAGAATCCTTCGGCAGCGGCGGGGCGGAAGAGGGCGCTGCCCGGCAGATGAAGCTTCCCTCAGATGCAGACGCGGAATTGATGACCGAATATGTGTCGGAAGGCTGCGAAGTCATCGACGCCGCAGAATCTGCCCTCTTGGACCTGGAGGTGGCCCCTGAGAAACTGGAGGCTGTCGACACCGTCTTCCGCTCTTTCCATACCATCAAAGGCAATTCCGCTTTCTTGGGCTTGGACCTGATCTCGGAGCTGGCCCATCACGCCGAGAACCTGCTCTCACGCATGCGCGATCAGGAGATCACCTGCTCAGGAGGCTATGCCGACCTGGCCTTGCGCAGCGTCGACATGCTCAAGGCACTGGTCAATGGCGTTCAAATGCTGATTCAAGGCCGGGAGTACTGCATCCCGGAGAGCTACGGCCAGCTATTGGCAGTGCTGCAGGATCCGGAGGGACATGGCGTTTCGGGCCAACCTGACCGATCCGTCCTTCCCCAGCCCCGCCTGGGCGACATCCTGGTCAATCAGGGCAAGGCCGACCGCGAGGAGGTCGAAGCCGCTGCGGCGTCTCAGGGGCCCCAGCCGCTTGGGAAATCCCTGCTCCAGTCGTCGGCCGCTTCGCTCACCGACGTAGCCCAAGCCCTTCGGGCCCAAAAGCAGTCTGCAGGGTCCGAGTCATCGGTCCGCATCCGCACCGATCGCCTGGACCGGCTGCTGGACATGGTGGGCGAACTGGTGATTGCCCAGTCCATGGTCTCTCAGGATCCGGTGGTCAACGATCAGCGCCACCATGAGATGGCACGCAAGGTCAACCACGCCGGCAAGATCGTACGGGAGCTGCAGGATCTGAGCATGTCGCTGCGCATGGTCCCCCTGCGCCCGACTTTCCAGAAAATGACCCGCCTGGTCCGCGACCTGGCCCGCAAGAGCGGCAAGGAAGTGCAGCTGATCACCCAGGGAGAGGACACCGAAATCGATCGCCACATGGTCGACGTGCTGCGCGATCCACTGGTGCACTTGATTCGCAACGCTGCCGACCACGGCATTGAAGCTCCCGAGGAGCGCATCGAGGCCGGCAAGACGTCGCAGGGCGTTCTGAGGCTCTCGGCTTTCCATTCCAACGGCCGTGTCGTCGTCGAATTAAAGGACGATGGACGGGGCCTGGACCGGGGCAAGATCATCGACAAGGCCGTCGAGCGCGGACTGATCTCCAGCGCTGCCGGCTTATCTGACTCCGAAGTCTTCCAACTGATCTTCGCCCCTGGGTTCTCGACGGCGGAACAGGTTACCGACGTGTCGGGCCGAGGCGTGGGCATGGATGTGGTGAGGCGAAACGTCGAGTCCTTGCAGGGACGCATCCAGGTGGAATCGAAAGCGGGGGAAGGGACGACCTTTTCCATCGTGCTGCCCCTCACCATGGCGATTACCGACGGCATGCTGGTACGGGTCGGCAACCAGCGCTACATCGTTCCGACCCTCAACATTTCACTCAGCTTCCGGCCGGAAAGCAGAGCCCTTTCCCATGTGGCAGGAAGGGGCGAGCTGGTGCTGCTGCGCGGCGATCTGATTCCGGTCTTTCGCCTTCACCGGCTGTTCGGGGTGGTTGAAGCGCTCGAAGACCCCACCCAGGGAATCCTGGTCATCGTCGGCGCCGGCCACCATCGCTGTGCCTTGCTGGTCGATGAACTCTTGGGCCAGCAACAAGTGGTCGCCAAATCCCTGGGAGACCAAATGGATACCGTGCAAGGCATTTCCGGGGCCGCCATTTTGGGGGACGGCCGCGTGGGGATCATCTTGGACACCGACGGCATTTCCAGCTTGGCCCGCCAGCTGACGACCGACGGTGGAGATTTGGAGAATGCTGCATAGCTGGGTGGCCGGCGCAGCCGAGAAATGAGACAGCAACATGCTTACAAGTGCAGAATCGATCGGATTGGCAGACAGGCATTTCCGGCAAATCGGCCGGCTCGCCTATGAAATTGCGGGCATCCAGCTCAAACCGGGCAAGGAAGAGCTGGTCCGTACCCGGTTGAGCCGACGCATTCGGCAGCTTGAATTGAAGGGATTCGATGAATACCTGCGCCTTCTCGGCAGCGACAGCAGCGGCCGGGAGCTTCGCGAGATGGTCGAGGCGCTCACCACTCACAAGACCGATTTCTACCGGGAAGCCGGCCACTTCGACTTCCTGCGTGAAGAGGCCTTCCCCAAGTTCGAGCGCTGCCGGAAGATTCGGATTTGGAGCGCTGGCTGCTCCACAGGGGAGGAGCCTTTGACCATCGCCATGGAGGCGTCCGAATTCTTTTCAAGGATGCGGGGGATCGACTTCCATATCCTGGGCACCGACCTTTGCAGGCGGACTCTCGACAAGGCGCGGAGCGGTGCATTCAGCGAGGAACAAATGAGAGGCCTGCCGGCCTGTCATGTGCGCAAGTACTTCAGGCAGGAGCAAAGGCAAGATCAGACTTTCTACCGTGCGCATGAGGACTTGCGTGCCCTGGTGACCTATGCACGGCTCAACCTGATGGCCCCATGGCCGATGAGGGGAGGCTTTCAGGCCATCTTCTGCCGCAACGTCATGATCTATTTCGACAAGCCCACCCAGGAACGCCTGGTCAATCGGTTTTTCGATCAGCTCTGTCCGGGCGGCTACCTGTTTACGGGTCACTCCGAGAGCTTGATGGGTGCCCGTCACCCCTTCCAGTTCATCCAGCCCGCCGTCTATCTGAAGAAGGTTGAATGATATGGCGTCAGCAGCGGCCGTCGGCAACGAAAACATTTCGGTGGTCGGGATCGGGGATCTGAAGATTTCCACTGATCCGGGCCACACGATCATCACCTATGCGCTGGGAAGCTGCCTGGGCGTAGCCGTTTACGACAGCACCGCGCAAGTGGGAGGGTTGCTGCACGTCATGCTGCCCCTTTCCACCATCGATCCGGAAAAGGCCAGGCAAAAGCCCTTCATGTACGTGGATACGGGCCTGCCCCGCCTTTTCCTGGAGTGCTACAAGCTGGGTGCCCAAAAAGGCCGCATGGTGGTCAAGGTGGCGGGAGGCGCGACGCTGCAAGGAAATGTCGAAAACCAATTTCAAATCGGCAAGAGAAACCTGGTGATCTTGCGCAAGATGTTGTGGAAGAACGGTGTCCTGATCCAGTCCGAGGACGTGGGGGGCAGCATCGCCCGCACCATGTCATTGGACCTGGCCGACGGCAGCGTCATGATCCGCAGCAGCGGAAAACAGTGGGAGCTATGAGCAATTTCCGGTGCCCTCGGACTGGGGCACGCTTTCAAGGCAGGTGTTTCAGATGTCACTCAATGTTCTGGTAGTCGATGACAGCGCTGTCATGCGGTCGATGGTGATCCGCACCCTCAAGCTCAGCGGCGTGCCGCTGGGGGAGATTCACCAAGCTGGCAACGGGAAGGAGGGGCTGCTGGCCCTCCGGCAAAGCTGGGTCGACCTGTTGCTGGTCGACCTCAACATGCCCGTGATGAGCGGCGAGGAGATGATCGCCCGCATTCGTCAGGACGAAAAGGACGCCGAATTGCCGATTCTGGTGATTTCGACAGAAGGCAGCCAAACGCGCATCGAAGCCATTCGCGGCCAGGGCGCCGAGTTCGTCCATAAACCTTTCACCCCGGAAGAGCTGGGCAGCAAGATCCGACAATTGACCGGAGTTACCGATGTTCAATCAATGGAATGCGATTCTGAGGCAGGTTTCGGCCTCGACTTTTGAGGACTTGGGCTTTCTTCTTCCTGATGCCGACTTGTCCCGGATCCAGCTGGATGCACCTTTGCAGGCGGCGGCGCAGGTCCGTTTCAAGGGCCCCTTCGAGGGCTGTCTGATCGTCGCCCTGCACGGTGAGATTCTGGCGCCCTTGGCCGCCAACATGCTGGGAGAGGATTCCCATCCCAGCCCCGAGCTTCAAAAGGATGCCTTGGGAGAAATCGCCAATGTGATCTGCGGCAATATTCTGCCGCCCATTGCGGGAGAATCCGCTGTCTTCAGGCTCAGCAGTCCGGTGCAGCCGGATTCCGGCTGCCGTCAGGGCGCAATGGAACTGGCCGCTGCAACGGCGTTGGGCCTGGACGAGGGCAGGGCCGAAGTTTCCCTCTACCTCAAAGGCAAGCCTTGAAGGGCTTTTTGACCTGTCGGAAAGAAGATATGAAATCGAGCACCGACCGAGCTGGGACGAAGGTGGGGGAGACCTGCGCAAAGGGCGTCGGCCCGCCCAGGCGGGATCCATGACTGAGCAGCCACGACCCCATCATATGGATCGGCTTGAGCAGACTTTTCAACTTTTCCAATGGTGATCAGCATGTCCAATATGAAAAAAATCCGAGTCCTGGTTGTGGACGATTCGGCCGTTGTCCGCAAGGTCTTCACCAAGGAGCTTTCGCAGACAAAAGACATCGAAGTCGTCGGCGGCGCCATCGATCCCTATGTGGCCCGCGACAGGATCATCCAGCTCAAGCCGGACGTGCTGACCTTGGACATTGAAATGCCCCGCATGGACGGCCTTTCGTTTTTGGCCAAATTGATGCAGCATTATCCGCTGCCGGTCGTCCTGGTCAGTTCCCTGGCGCCCGCCAACAGTGCCACGGCCCTCAAGGCTTTGGAACTGGGGGCAGTGGAAGTCGTTCCCAAGCCGTCCTCCCGGTTTTCGACTCCCGACCTGCAGCGCCTGGCCCGCGCCATTCGGGCGGCTGCTGCGGCTCGGGTGCGCCGCCTTGCTCCCCGTCAGGCCGACAAATCGCCTATTCAGCACAGCGGCCTCAGCCGCTTTGAGACGACCCACAAGATTCTGGCCATCGGCGCTTCGACCGGTGGCACCCGGGCCATCGAAGCGGTTTTGCAGGATCTTCCCGCCGACACGCCGGGCACCGTCATCGTGCAGCACATGCCGTCCGGCTTTACGGCCTCCTTTGCCGAACGATTGGATCGTGTTTGCCGCATGCGCGTTCGCGAAGCCTGTGGAGGAGAGGTGCTGGTGCCCGGATTGGCCTTGGTGGCGCCGGGGGGGCATCACATGGTCCTGACCCGCTGCGGCGTTCAATACCAAGTCGCCTTGCGGGACGGCCCTCCGGTCCATCACCAAAAGCCCGCCGTCGATCATTTGTTCGACTCGGTCGCCCGTGAGGCTCACCGCAACGCCGTGGGGGTCATCTTGACCGGCATGGGCGCCGACGGCGCCCAAGGTTTGCTGGAAATGCGTCGGCAGGGTGCAGCAACGCTGGCTCAGGATGAGGCGAGCTGCGTTGTCTTCGGCATGCCCAAGGAAGCGATTCAGATGGGTGCTGCACAACAGATCGTCTCCCTGCTGAAGATCCCCCAGGCCATCCTGGAGGCATTCTCGAGGAAAAGCGCCGCCGCCTGATCGGCTGCGCAACGGAGAAAGAAGGAACATCATGTCTACCGATAAACCCGACCTTTTATCAGCCACCAAAGAGATCTTTGATTCGATGCTGGGATTGAACTTGCAGCCCCTCAACGGCCAGAGCCTGCCTCAGGAGCCCGACCGGGTCACAGCCAGCATCGGCTTGTCCGGAGGCTGGAACGGCGCCGTCGTTTTCGAGTGTTCCCGGCAAACGGCCTGCATGCTGGCAGGCGCCATGCTGCAGATCGAATTCGACGAGTGCGACAGCGACGTCAAGGACGTGATCGGCGAGATCACCAACATGGTGGCCGGCAATGTCAGCCGATTCCTTTCCGGATCGCCTGCGCTCTCTCCTCCCTGCATCGTGGAGGGCTCCGACTATTCCATGGACGTCCTGGGGGTCAGGGAATTGGCCAAGGAGAGCATGGCCTGTCAAGACAAGAGCATCATCGTCAAGGTTTTGGAGGCGGCGTCCTGAATCGGCTGCCAACGCATAACCCCCTGAATTGGAGAAACGAGAAATGAAGATTTTGACCGTGGACGACAGCCGAACCATCCGTATCCTGGTGCGCCGCCACCTGCAGGCCATGGGCGCCCAAGTCTTGGAGGCCTGTGACGGCCAGCAGGGCCTGGAGGCAGCCATTCAGGAAAAGCCAGACCTCATCATCCTCGACGTGACCATGCCCATCATGGACGGCCTGGAAGCCCTCAAGGCAATTCGGGCCAATCCCGAAACGGAATCGATTCCCGTCCTGATGCTGACCGCCGAGTCGCGTAAGGAGATGGTCCTGTCCCTGATCGAATTGGGGATCAGCGACTACATCGTCAAGCCCTTCAACGGAGAGCAGCTCACCGAAAAAGTGACCGCCATCCTCTACGACGAAGAGGAGGGAGAAGGAGAGGAAGAGGGCAGTAAGGAAGAGAAGACACCCTCCATCCTGATCGTCGACGACAAGCAGAATGTCCTGCAGGCCGCCCAGGGATTCCTGCAAGGGGACAATCGCGTCCAGGTGACGCCCAATCCTCTTGATGCTGTGGAACTGGCCGATCGCTGCAGGGCGGATATCGTCTTCCTGGACCTCGTCATCCCCGGCCACAACGTCTTCGAGATCTTCAGCATGATGAGGGCCGCGCCCGGCCTCAAGAACACCCGTTTTGTGGCCATGGCCATCCGCACCATGCAGGAGGAGGCTTCCCGGGCGCGCCGGGCCGGCTTTCACGACATCCTCATCAAGCCGTTCAGCGAAAAGACAATCCTCAACGCCGTCCGCGCCAACCTGGCCGGCAACCAGAACCTGCTCAGCTACGAAAGCGGCTTTGCCTCCTTCCGCTTCCCGCCCTTTTCCGAGCATGCCATGACAGCCGGCTCCTTCGCCCAGCAGGTGCTTCGCAAGGCCAAGGAGGCCATCCACGAGATCGCGGACAGCGGCTATGACCGGCTATTGCTGGACTTGGCTGAAATCGAACAGCCCGACATGTCCTATGTCTCCTGCATCAAGTCCATCCAGGAGGCGACACAGGATTTGGGGCTCGAAATGCGGGTGCTGGCGCCCAACAACGGGCTGGCCCGCCTGCTCCGCCAGTTCGACGAGACCCGTACGGCTGCAGTCTATTCCTCAATGGAAGAGGCAGTAGCGGCTTTCGAATCCGCTTGAAATCGGCAAGGCCTGCAGATTTGCCACAGAGGCACGGAGTGCACAGAGAGGAAACGGAAGAGGCCTGCTGCTTTTTGTGCCTTTGTGTCTCTGTGGCCTCCCCTCCGGAGCCGAGGCTGAAGCCCAGAGAAAAGCCCGTTGAAGAACGGGCTCGCGTCTGCCTTGTGCACTCAGTCCCCAGCCCTGAAGGACTGGGCTAACAGCCCGAAAGGCTGAAGGCTTTCGGGCAACCTGCTGAAGCAGGTGAAAACGCCATTCCCCTTTTCTGCAAC
>JANQFM010000277.1 GCA_028277865.1 Acidobacteriota bacterium | reverse complement strand
GGATTCGGACTCTGGAATCCGGAACCTGGGATCTGGGGCCCGGAACCCGGAACCCCTGACCGCCGCCGGACCCCTCGCAGCCAAATTTGACTCAATCGTAAAGAAAGGTCTTTCTGATCTCTGTGCACTCTGTGCCTCTGTGGCAAAACTTGACTGAGAAAACGGCAAACCTAGCCCAAATGATGAGCTACAGCGGTGTCAGATCCGCCTCTATTAGTGATTCATAATAGGAGGCCAAGTCGATGGTGGGAGGCTGAAACACTCTGACCACCGAGAGCTGTTCCTCCATGATGATCAGCTCGGCCAGCTTTTGAGCAATTCCCCACTGCTCGTTCTCTGACATCGACGCCTTGCATCTGTTCATCACCTGCAGCATTTGCTGCTGAACTTTGCCCTGGCAAATCGGGATCTGCTTCACCGATGCTGCCTGGAATTCGTAAAACGCATCAGACGAGCTGACCCCGCCCTCCGACAAGACGAGCTTGGAAAGGTTCTCGAAATCTCGGCATAGCCCCGACCTTTCCCGGATGGAGTCCACCCGATTCAGCGAACAATTGGCGACCGTCGTAGCTGCAAACTGCCCGGAGACGGCCAGGTGTGTCAGTGACTTGGGCCGAAAGAAATAGTCCTGAAAGGTCGTGTCTCCGCAGCAGAGCTGGCCCGGCATGACATGTGCAGCCTCGGTTGCCAAGAATGGGTTTTCGTGGGCCGCCCCTTTTGCGTGCTGGACCCTGGCACCCTTGACCTGAAGGTCTATCAGGCTACTGCTCGGCTTGAATTTCCTGACGGCCTCAACAACGGCGAAGGCCTGGATCATGGATTCGCAACGAGTTGCCTCATGAGCCTTGGCAATCCGGATGAGGGGGATGTCATCTTCAGGGTCAACGTGAGCTGCTTCGAAGCACGGCTCGACTTCGTTTGCTGACCAGACTGGCTTCCTTTGTCCCGAGCCTGAAATCCGCCGAGGCATCTTCCATGGCTGGTCAAGAATAACTCCAACATTTTCCTGAATGGGTTGGATTCCCTGCAAGGCAGGAGGCAGCCAACTCCAAATCATGCCGCATGACCTGGTTGCCTGCCACAACGGCACACTATAGGCAGGGAGCCGACTTGCCGGACCGCTCATTTTGCTCCTCCGTGTCCTTGTAGCAGTAAGCCAGCGAACGAATTCTCCAGCTCACCGCTGGGATTTCGGGCCACCTCAACGCCGGCAAAGCCAGCGATTTGTTGGCCGACTTCACCCGGATTCCTCACGGGTTAACCTGATACTGCTTCCAGCGCGCCTAAAGTCTCATTCCTGAGTCCGGGCATGGCTTGTCCCATGAATTGTCCAAATGACGGAGGCAGTGACTGAAATGGCAGGATGAGACTGACGAATCAGGAGGTGGGCATGGCCTTAGCCGCAATGCTGCTCACTTAAGGGGATCAGGCAAGGATGGTGGCCACGTGCCGGGCTCGTCCCGGTCGAGCCGTGTTTGGCAACCAGAACGGATCGTCAGAATAGGGTGCGCCACCATCCGAAGCTTGCCTTGGTGGGGCGATGTTCTCCCCATCTGATTGTCGGCAGTGCCCGCAAAAGCACCGAATTGCAGGGTGTCTGAGGGTCGCAGGTGCTGGCTGCGCGGGTCTGCCTGGGTTGGGGGATCTTGCCGACGATTGGACCCCGCCATGAAACATCGCTCCACGGAGTCAAGCTCCGTGGTGGCGATAGCGTTTTAAAGCGGGTTTCTGGTTACTAAACACAGCCCGACCGGGACAAGCCCGGCACGTGGCTTCCATTTCTTCCAGCCCAATTCCCCTTAATTGAGCAGCATTGGCCTTAGTTGACTACTCTTGGGAGCCCTCTGAATCTTCCTTCAAGCCGAGGGCTTCAGTGATGGCGCCTTGGCGGTCGAATCCGGGCAAGTCCCTGTGAACCGGAGTGGTCTGGCCAGCCATCACTTCCACTTCGAATTCGTAGGGCGGCAAGGCTGGATTGAGCACCCGTACCCGGTAGCTTCCAGCAGGCAGCGACAGAACATAGGGAGTGCTGCGATCGCCGCTGGGCAAATCGACGGGCTGGTTGTCTTCAAGGCGGGTGATGGCTTCGACTTCGGCCCAGGGAGAGACGTTCAGCACCAGCCTGCTGGGTGAGGGAGGGGGCGGGGCGGGAGTCGGCTCAACGGTTGGCCACAGGATCGCCGCCAACACGATGATCAGCAACAGCAGCACTGCTCCGCCTCCCGCCAGAACGGGTTTGCGATTGGCTGCAATCTGGGCGGACAG
Source organism: Acidobacteriota bacterium (assembly GCA_028277865.1). Lineage (GTDB taxonomy): Bacteria > Acidobacteriota > UBA6911 > RPQK01 > DATIPO01 > JANQFM01. The sequence goes on along the minus strand of JANQFM010000277.1, from coordinate 11,854 downwards.
AGCCGCAAAGGCTTTGCTGGCTTGCTCGCCCAGGGACGGCTTGGCGATTGCCTCCCGAGGCGGCTTGGGCGGGGATTCAGGCGGCACGAATTGCGGAGGCTGTTCGGCGCCTGGAGCGGCCGTGCCCAAGGGCAGAGTCGATCCTTCCATCGCTGCATCGGGGCTTGGGAAGTCCTCAAGCGTCACCATTTCATCGATTGCAGGATCTTGCCCGGCGGGTGCCTCCAGGGCCAGTTCCGCCTGCTGTTTCAATCTCAGGGCCTGAGCGTTGTCCGGTTCCAGGTCGAGCAGGAAACCCAGGTTGTCCAAGGCGGAGCGGAAGTCTCCCCGTTGAATCTCGCTGCGGGCGAAGCGGAGCATTTCATCAATGCGTTCCTGGTGCTCTTTTTGCAGCTGCAGGTGCCGCGAAGCCTCTTCGTACATCTGCTTGATTTCAGGCAGGTCCGGCTCCAGCTGCAAAGCCTCGGCCGTCAACTGATACCATTGCTGATATTCTCCTGCCTCTTTGTGTTCCAGCCCTCGGGCCAGCAGGGCTTCCAGCTTGGTGCGGCGCCAGGATTTGGACGTGCTCCGCTTTAGCTGCAAAGCCTCGGAATTGTCCGGGTCGACAGCCAGTGCCTCATCAATGGTCGAAAGGGCAGCCTCGAAATTTGACTGCTCGATTTCTTGATTTGCCTGCTCCAGGATGGAGGAGATTTTCCGCTGATCCTCCAGCTTGGCTCCGACCCGTTGCAGCAATTGCTCGAGCTGTTCGTCCTGCAGGCCCAGCTGCACAGCCTGGGTGGCCGCTTGGTGAGAGTCCTGCAGTTCCCCCTGCTCTTCGAAAGCATGGGCCTGGGCCGTCAGCTTTTCCGCCTTGCGATGGTCTTGCTGAGCTTGGCTGATGCTCTGCTTCAGTTCCAGGGCTTGGGAATCGTCAGGGTCCAGTTGCAAGGCCTCCTGGACGGAGGCCAGCGCCTCATCGAACTGGTTTTGGCCAAGCTGCCCGCGGGCGGCTTCCAAGTGTTGGGCCATGGCATGCTGCTTTTCGATGGCCGCTTCGACACGTTGCTGGACCTCGGCCAGTTGGCTGCTCTCGGGATCCAGCTGCAGCCCCTCCGAGACAGACTGCAGGCAGCCATCGAAGTCTCCGCTTTTTTCCTGCTTGAGCGCAGCCCCGAGATAATGCTGAACTTTTTCGGCCTTCTGGCCCTCGGAAGCCTGCCGCTGCAGTTCAAGGGCTTCGGCGTTGGCAGGGTCGATCTTGAGGGCGGAGGCAGCAGCCTTCAAGCAATGCCGGAAGTCACCGTCCTCCAGTGCCCGACCGGCAACGGCCAGGGCTGTTTCGAGCCTTAGCTGGAGCTGCTGCTGCCGGAAGGCGGCCTTCAACTCCTCCTGCAGCTCCAATAAGTGTTCGTTCTCCACGTCTCCCTTGAGCAGCTTGGCCAAAAGCTCCTGGCAATCGTCCAATTGCCCCTTGTCCAGCATTTCTCGTGCTTGAGCCATGCCTTCCAGGATTTGCTGGGCCAGTTGGCGCCGTTTGCCAATCTCTTTCATCTGGCGGTGTCCCTGGCAGGAACGGGTCAGCAATGAACCATAATCGTCGGGGTCAAACCGATAGCCCAACTCGTTTTTCTGTGCCTCGGGCAAAGGGGGCAATCCGAATAGTGCCTCGTCGGCCAGGTGCCGAATGGCCGGCTCATCGAATTCGGCCCGGCACTGCTTCAGCTCTGCTGTCAGAGATTCCAGATGTCGGCTCAACTGGTTGCCGAACTCATCGAGCTGGGGCATGACGTCGCGCAGGGCCGCAGCAAAATCGGCACAGCTTTGAAATCGCTGCTCCGGATCCTTGGCAAGGCTGCGGTCGATGATCTTTGCAAGCTGAGGGGCGCAGTGGGGGATGACCTGAGAGATCGGAGGGTGAGGGTCGGAGACGATCTGATAGCAGATCGAGGTGGGGGACTCGCCTTCGAAAGGCCTCAGATAGGAGATCCATTCATAAAACAAGACCCCCAGGCTGAAGATGTCGCTTCTGCCGTCCAGGTCGATCCGGCCCGTCACCTGCTCGGGCGACATGTAGTAGGGGCTGCCCATCACTTGGCCGCTGCGGGTGATTTCTGAGGAATCGATGCGGGCCAGTCCGAAGTCGAGGACCTTGATCTCGTCCTGATCGGTTACAAAGATGTTGCCCGGCTTGATGTCCCGGTGGACGATGCCGCGGCGATGGGCGTAGTCCAGCCCGTCGCAGACCTCGGCCACGGCCTCCAGCTTTCGCTTGAAGGGGACGAAGAGGCGCTTGTGAATGATGGTTCTGAGATCGTGCCCTTCCAGGTACTGCATGGCGATGAAGGGCAAGCCCTGATCTTCTCCCAAGTCGAAAACGGAAATGATGTTGGGATGCTCGAGTTTGGCGGCGGAACGGGCTTCGCGGTAAAAGCGGCTGCGCAGTTCCTCGTCGCCCTCGCCATCCAGGTTCATCACCTTGATGGCGGCATAGCGGTGCAGCAAGGGATCAAAGGCCTTGTAGACTGTCCCCATGGCGCCTCTGCCCAAAACGGAGCTGACTTCGTATCGGCCGATCTTCTCTGGTTGCATGGTTTGTCAGGCCTCTTTAACTCATTTGCCTCGGCTTCATCGGATCGCTGCTCCTGACCGAATCGACGGAACCCAGCTTTGTACTTTCCGAGCATGACCTGGGCTTAACCCGGATTCTCATGGCTTGCCTATTGCTCACGAGTAGTCGATCAAAATGACCGTGATATTGTCGCTTCCGCCCGAATTATTGGCTTGGTCGAGCAGCTGGCGCCCGACCGCCTCGGGGTCGTTGCCCGCCTGACTCAGTATTTCACTCAGGGCTTCATCCTCCAGATGGTCTGTCAATCCGTCCGAACAAAGCAGCAGACGGTCTGCCGGCAGCAGGGCCTGCTGCTGGATGGTCGCTTCCAGCGGCTGGCTGCTTCCGATGGCCCGGGTCACGACGTGGCGCAGGGCATGGGTCTTGGCCTCCTGGGGCGAAATGATCCCTTGCCTGAGCTGCATTTGGATCAGGGTGTGATCCTCGGTCAAGCGATGTAAGGCGCCCCCGCGCAGCAGGTAAAAACGGCTGTCTCCCACATGTGAGAAGTAGGCCGTCTTTTCCCTGATCCAAACAACCAATGCGGTCGAACCCATCCCTACGCAGCTATCTACGCGGGTTGCATTCCGATAGACCCTCATGTTGGCCAGCCGCAAGGCGGTCCGCAAGACATTGTGCTCAAATGGAAGTTCGATGTCGTAGCCGAATGGCCAAGTCAGTTCGCTCGGGTTGTAAGTCAGCCGAAGGAAGTCCTCAATGGTCGAGACTGTCAAGTCGGCAGCGACATAGCCCTTGGCCTGCCCGCCCAAACCGTCAGCCACAATGTAGATCTGGCGTTCATTGTCGAGCGAATAGCGGTCGCCATTGTGGGTTCTCCGACGCCCCAGATGAGAGAGTGCCGCAGCTCGGATCATGCAATCAAAACCTTCCCCAGGCTGTCGAGTCAGAATGAGGCTGGACCCGGTTTTCGATCAGCAAGCAACTCAAGGAGTCTCGCCAGGCGCTTTCTGCTAACCTGCGGGGGATAGCATCCCGGTCTTTCGGTTCGTCCCATTCAGCCCGGTCAAGAGTCTAGCATGCTCAACTCTCAATCTGCACTGCAAGAATTCAGCCGAAGCGGCATTCCCCAGGCGGAAAAAACGGCCTTGAGCAGGTTCCGGGCCGGACGCTGAAAAGCCGCTTTTTGGAAACTTGGCCGGGCCGGATCGCTCGATTGATAGGCTGCAGTGATGCTATACTCCAAGTCAAGCACTTCTTGCCGTTGGCTGCAGAGAGGAGGTACCGTGCCAATCACCCGGCTTATTCAACTGCCGGCCACTTTCCTGCTATTGAGTTGCCTCGCCTTTGCCCAATCCAAAAGCGCAAAGGACTATGCGAATTCAGCCAAGAAGCATTTCAAGGCCCGCAACTACCAGGAAGCTGTCCAGGATTATGGCCGGGCGCTGGCTGCCGAGACCAATGCGAAGAGACTGGAGGACTACAGAAAGGAGCTTCTCAAATCCAAGCAGCACCTCTACCGCCAGTTGGTCGACGATGCCGCCGCACGGTCCTCGCGACAGGCCAAGATCGATATGCTGAGCCAAGCCCGCCAGCTGGGGATCGAGCACACCGAGGGAAAGCTGGGAGGCCGTTTTGTATTCGGCGGAAAGGACTTCCGCGAAATAGTGTCTGAAGGCAGGAAGGCCCGTCAGCAGCTCATCGCCGAAATCGGCAAGGATCTCCAGCAGGAGGTCGACCAAAAGAATTTTTCGGTGGCCTTGTCCTTTTACGAGGATGCGGAAAAACTGGATTCCGAGCTATCGCAGGATTTGGCCGAACTCAAGAACCAGGTCGACAGGCAAATGAATCACGGCAGGCAGCTGGCGAGAGATGCCTGGCAAGCCCTGCAGGCCAAGCAGCACGAACTGGCCAATCAACGCTTTCAGGAGGCCGAGCAGGTTTACCCCGGCCAGGAACGGGTGCAGGAAGGCCTCAGGCAGATCCAAAAGGACGTTTCGGAGTACCAGCGCAGAAAGTCTCGGGCAGACCAGCTCAATCAAGCCAATCAGATCGAGGCGGTGGATGCCTACAGGGCCGCGCTGGACGTTCATCCCGACATGGGCAAGGCAGACAATCTGTCCGACCGCATTCGGGACCTGGAGTTTCGCCACAAGAGGGCTCTGGCCTGGGACGCCTACAACAAAGGGGACTACATCCGTTCCCAGCAGGATTTCGAGACGCTTCGCCATTTGGACCCAAACGACGAAGACGCCCGTTCCGGCTACCAAAAGTCTCGCTCCATGCTGAAGTTCCTGGAAGGAAAGCGGCATTGGGAAGACGGCCAGTATCAAACAGCCCGCAGGATTCTGGACGAGGCGGTGGGCTTGGACGGCGACAATGTCAAAGCTCGAAAGCTCCTGTCTGAGGACGACCAGTACCGGAAGCAGGTGAAGGAGGGCCGCAGGCTGTTCAGCAAAAGCCAAAAGGACCGCAATCCGCAAGATTGCCAGCGGGCCATCCAGCACTTTCTGCAAGCGCGGGGCTTGAACAGGAGCCGCTTTGAAAATGATGGGCTGGCTGGGATGGTGGATGGCGGAGACTGCCAGTCGGTCATCCCCCTTCCCTATGACATGCTCAGTGCCGGGCTGGACTCCTACCTGGCCGGTCAGCCGCCCGAGGCGATCGGCCATCTGAAAGAGGCCCTGGACTACATTGGTGACGGCCGGGTGGAGATCCACGCCTTGCTGGGCGCCGCCTACTGCTTTTCGGGGCTCTTTCAAGGAACGGAGGACTCGGAGCGGCTGGAGATGGGGCGCGAGCAGTTTCGGCTGGCACTGCAGGCGGACCCCGAATACCGCTTGAACGAGAGCCTCTTCTCTCCACGGATCCGCCGGATTTTCGAACAAGTGCGCGCCGAGTTGCAGGCAGCCGAGCCAGATCCTTCCCAAGCGGAGGCAGTTCCGCCCGAAAACCAGTAGCTGGGGAGCCGTCAGGAATCCATTTTCGGCGGCCTTCGCAGCCGCCGGAGACGATGGTCCGACAACCTCTCTTTTGCACGTTTTTTCGCAGGGTCACTACGCCGCTTCGCCCGAAGCGCGGGAATTCCATTCCCTCGAGAATCCACAACATCTAGTGCTCTGCCAGCATTGACCTACTAGATAGCGGTAAAATGTCAGGGCTCATGGCTAGAATTGACCCTCGTCTTTATCAGGGCGTTATCGCTCGTCAAACAACACCGAGAGGGAGTGACCATGAAGAAAGCAGTCAGGGCTGAAGTGTCGAAGGGAATCCGGTTCGAGCGCTATTTCACTCAGCAAGGAGTCCACCCGTTCGACGCAGTGGAGTGGGAAACCAGGACGGCGGAAATCAAGGATTGGAAGACCGGCAAGGTCACTTTCCGCCAAGAGGATATCGAGTTCCCCAAATCCTGGTCTCAAAGGGCCACCGACATCGTGGCCTCCAAGTATTTTCGGGGGCATCTGGGAAGCCCCAAGCGGGAGCACTCCATTAAGCAGCTCATCGGACGCATCGTCAACACCCTCACCGAGTGGGGCCGCAAGGACGGCTATTTCGCGGCTGAAGCCGATGCGGTCAATTTCAACCATGAGCTCAGCCACCTGCTGCTCCACCAAATGGCCGCCTTCAACTCGCCCGTCCAGTTCAACATGGGCATCCAGCCCAAGCCGCAGTGCTCGGCCTGCTTCATCAACTCGGTCGAGGACTCGATGGATTCGATCATGAAGCTGGCCCGAACCGAGGCCATCATCTTCAAGGGCGGGTCGGGTTCGGGCGTCAACCTCTCCAACATCCGTTCCTCGCAGGAAAAGCTGGCCGTGGGCGGATTCGCTTCGGGGCCGGTTTCCTTCATGCGCGGCTATGACAGCTTCGCCGGCGCCATCAAGTCGGGAGGCGCCACGCGGCGGGCGGCCAAGATGGTGATCCTCAACGCCGATCACCCCGACATCAAGGAGTACATTTGGTGCAAGGCCGCCGAAGAGCAGAAGGCCCAGAAGCTGATCGAACTGGGCTACGACAGCTCCATCGACGGCGAGGCCTACCGCAGCGTCCAGTTCCAGAACGCCAACAACTCGGTCAACGTCAGCGACGAATTCATGCAGACGGTCGAAGAGGACGGCGAGTGGGAAAGCCGCGAGCTGACCACCGGAGAGGTGGCCCAGACCTACAAGGCCAAGGAAATGCTGGGCTGGATCGCCGAAGCCACCTGGATTTGCGGCGACCCGGGGCTGCAGTACGGCACCACCATCAACGATTGGCACACCTGCCCCAACACCGCTGCAATCAACGCCTGCAACCCCTGTTCGGAGTATGTTTTTCTGGACAATTCGGCCTGCAACCTGGCTTCGCTCAACCTGATGAAATTCGCCAAGCCCGACGGCCGGTTCGACGTGGAATCCTTCCGGCAGGCCGTACGCACCTTCATCCTGGCTCAGGAGATCATCGTCGACAACTCCAGCTATCCGACTCCTGAAATCACCCGCATCAGCCATGAGTACCGCACCTTGGGCCTGGGCTACGCCAACCTGGGCGCTTACCTGATGGCCAACGGGCTGCCCTACGACAGCGACAAGGCCCGCAACACGGCTGCTTCGATCACCGCCTTGATGACCGGCCAGGCCTATCTGACCAGTTCCGAGATCGCGGCCAACCAGGGTGCCTTCGAGGGCTATGAAAAGAACAAGATCCCTATGATGCGGGTGATCCACAAGCACCGCGATGCATTGTCGCGGGTCAATTCCGCATTGGTGCCCATGGAACTGCTGCATTCCGCCATGGAGGTTTGGGATGAGGCCATCCTCTCCGGCAATGAGCACGGCTTCCGCAACGCTCAGGTCACCTTGCTGGCGCCTACGGGGACCATCGCATTCATGATGGACTGCGACACCACCGGCATCGAGCCCGACTTTTCGCTGGTCAAAGTCAAGAAGCTGGTGGGCGGCGGTACGCTCAAGATCGGCAACAACACCATCCCCCGCGCCTTGGCCAAGCTGGGCTACGACGACACCCAGGTCAAGCGCATCATGGAGTACGTGCGTGAAAAGGAGACGATCGAAGGAGCGCCCGGCCTCAAGGCCAAGCACCTGCCCGTCTTCGACTGTGCCGACCGGGCGGCCAACGGTTCCCGCTCGATTCACTACCTGGGCCACATCCGTATGTGCGGAGCGGTGCAGCCGTTCTTGTCGGGCGCCATCTCCAAGACCATCAACCTGCCCAACGAAGCCACCGTCGAAGACATTTCTCAGGCCTACCTCCAGGGCTGGAAGCACGGCATGAAGTCGGTTTCGATCTACCGCGACGGCTGCAAGATGGTGCAGCCGCTTTCCAACAAGGAAAGCAAGAAAAAGGCCGAAGCCGTCCCGGCCCACCGCAACCTGCCCAAGGACCATCCCGCCTATCAGCACGAGTTTCGCATCAAGGGGTTCAAGGGATTTTTGACGATGGGGCTTTACCCGGACGAAGGGGATTTGGGCGAGATCTTCCTCAACTTCGCCAAGCAGGGCTCCACTTTGCAGGGGATGGCCATGGCCTGGGCCATCGCCATTTCGATGGGCCTGCAAAGGGGCGTGCCCTTGCAGGACTACGTGCGGATGTTCTCTCACATGAGCTTCGAGCCGGCCGGCTACACCGACAACGAACAGATCCGATTCGCCACCTCCATCCCCGATTACGTGGTGCGCTATCTGGCCAGCAAGTACCTGAGCCCCGAGGAGCAGGAATCGCTGGGAATCCAGAGCGTCAAGCCCAACGGGAGCTTCCAGGACGGGGTCCAGGTCAGCTTTCCGGAAGGTGCCCGGGCCAAGAGCGGATCTGAAGCGCCCTCCCATCGCCTGATCCAGGACGCCAACGGCGAATCCCACACCTGCCTGGCCTGCGGCAACCTGATGCAGCGCAACGGCAACTGCTACGTCTGTACCGTGTGCGGCTCCACCTCGGGCTGCAGCTAAGTGGAGGTTTCGCGCAAAGACGCCAAGAACGCAAAGCTAAGTGAAAGGTTGATGGCACTTCTTTTCTGGCTTTGCGCCTTTGCGGCTTTGCGCGAAACTCTTTTACGGGATTCGATTGGTTGGCATCTCGCCTGCTAGAATGCCTGCGATCAAGGAGAACAGGTGTGAAGAAGCAGTCAGTTCAGGATATTCGAAGACTTCGGGCCCGGGACATCATGATCCCCAGCGTCCTCACGGTTCGGGACAATATGAGCGTACAGGACGCGGCTCACTTCCTGATCGAGCACGAGATCTCCGGAGCGCCGGTGGTCGACGGGTACGACAACACCGTAGGGGTCTTCTCCTTGACCGATATCGCCCGCGAGAAAGCTGAGCAGGGCGAGACGGCCTCCAATCGCTTCTTCCGCAACTTCTATGCCGAGGGCTGGGAAGATGAATTGGAGCCCGAAGAGATGGAGCAGCTGGCGATGGGCGGCGAATCCCGACTGGTCCGGGACGCCATGACTCCGGCCATCTACACCGTCTCCGAGCAAGCATCTGTCTCCGAGATCGCCGCAGCCATGATCGAAGGCCGGGTTCACCGCCTTTTTGTCACCGACGAAGACTGCCTCACCGGAATCGTCACCACGCTGGATATCTTGAAGCTGCTGAGGGAATAGTCGTCATCAGAGGTCCAAGGTCTGCAGAGTGTACAAGCTGCCGGTTTCAGGTTTTCGGTTCCCTCATCTGCCTCTCTGCGGCTCTGCGCCTCTGCGTGTAATCCCCTTACCCCTTTCCCAAATCCTCCAACGTCGCCGAAAGCAGTTTGTAGAAATCGGCTACGGTTCCGATTTTGACGCGCTCGTCGGGAGAGTGGGGGAATTCGATTTGGGGACCGAAGGAAATCATGTCCATACCCGGATATTTTTCGCCGATGATGCCGCATTCCAGCCCGGCGTGAACGGCTGTGACTTCCGGTTCGCTGCCCAGCACCTCCTTGTGCAGCCGCTGCACCACCCTGAGCACGTGGGAGTCCGTATCCGGCTCCCAACCCGGATAGCCCTCCGGCTCCACGACTTGGGCGTTTGCCAGCAGGGCCGCTGATCGGATGCGCCGGCGCAGGGCATCCAGGGCGCTGGCCACCGAGCTGCGGCTGCTCATGAGGATGCTCAGGGAGCCGTTGGACTGTTGGACTGCGGCCAGGTTGGTGCTGGTTTCCACCAACTCGGGGATGTCATAGCTCATTGACTGGACGCCGTGGGGCAGGGCATTGACCAGGCTGAGGGCTCGTTGAGTGGTGCTTGACGTCCACACCTTGGAAGGGACTTCAGCATCGGCAATCTTGAACTGCATCCCCGGTTCGGCGGGACGGAATTCCTTTTGAACCTGCTCCAATTCCTTGACCAAGTCGCTGCGGACCGGCCCGGTGTCTTCAGCGCTTGAGACCACCAGGGTGGCAAAGGCTTCGCGGGGGATGGCGTTGTGCTTGTTGCCGCCGTGGAAAGCCGACACCCGCAAGGGAGTGTTGAGGGAAGCGGCGAAGATGGCCCGGGCCAGCAACTGGACCGCGTTGCCCCTCTGCAAATGGATGTCCACGCCCGAGTGCCCTCCCTTGAGCCCCGAGAGCGAAACCTCCAGGGCGGCCGCCTCCTGGGGCGCCGGTTCGAATTCCAAAGCCAGCGACAGGTTGGTGTCGGCGCCCCCGGCGCAGCCGATGGTCAAGACGCCTTCCTCTTCGGAATCGAGATTGATCAGGCAACGGCCGTCCAGCATGCCGTCGGCCAGCATTGTGGCGCCCGTCAGGCCCGTTTCCTCGTCGATGGTGAAAAGAAACTCCACAGGGCCGTGGGCCACGTCCCGGCTCTCCATCAGCGCCAGCATGGACGCCACTCCGATGCCGTTGTCCGAACCCAGGGTGGTCCCGCTGGCCTTGAGGTATTCACCCTCGAGTTGAGGGACGATCGGATCATTGTCGAAGTCGTGCTCGACGTCCGAGTTTTTCTCGTTGACCATGTCGAGATGGGATTGAAGAATGGTGATGGGTGCATTCTCGCGACCGCCGGCACCCGGCTTTTGCACCACCACATTGCCCGTCTCATCGATTTTGTGGCTCAGTCCGCAACGCTCGGCGACGCCGATTACGTAGCGCCGCATCTGCTCTTCATTCTTCGATCCGCGGGGAATGGTCAGAATGCGGTCGAAATGCTTCCACAGGGCTTGGGGCTCGAACTCCGAAACGAATGTCATATCTCAATCCTCCAAGAACTCAAAACCAGTTTCGCGCCAAGATCGCAAAGACGCGAAGGGAAGGAATCAAAGAATCAGGAATCAGAGGGAAACAAGGTACCATCCGCTGCCAACTGCCAACTGCCAACTGCCAACTGCCAACTGCCAACTGCCAACTGCCAACTGCCAACAAGACTCATTGACTCCTCTCTGACCCTCCTCTAGAATACTACCCCATCGAATCAGGGAGGAGAAAATCAGTGGACGATAAGCAATTCAAGCCCTATGTTCCTGCCACGAAAGAAATGGCAGAGCTGACCTTCAAGGCCGTCTTCCTGGGAGTGATCATGGCTGTGGCCCTGGGGGCCGCCAACGCCTACGTGGGAATGCAGGCCGGCCTGACAGTGGCAGCGGCCTTTCCGGCGGCAGTGGTGGCCATGGCCGTGCTGCGGATCTTCGGTGGCACGATTCTGGAAGAGAACGTGGCCCGCACCACAGCTTCAGTCGGCGAAGCCCTGGTCGCCGGCGCCATCTTCACCATCCCGGCCTTCCTGCTCACCGGCGCCTGGCCCGAGCTGCGCTACTGGGAGAGCACTGCCATCATGCTCCTCGGAGGGCTGCTGGGCGTGCTCTTCATCATCATCCTGAGACGCACTCTGGTGGTCGAAGCCGAATTGCCCTTCCCTGAAAGCGTGGCCGCGGCTGAAATAGTCAAGGCAGGCCAGGGCGGCCAGACCGGCGCCGTCTACCTCTTCGGCGCGATGGGGCTTGCCGGCCTTTGGGAGTTCTTCAAAAACCCCAACGGCATTCCCCTGGTTCAGTCCGTCACTCAGGGATTCATCGAACTGGGCCGCTCGACCATTACCGTGCTGCAGAACCAGATTCAGTACCGGGGCGGCCTGCTGCTTCAGACTCCGGATGCCAACCCCATCCTGGTGGGCGTGGGTTTTATCGTAGGAACCCGAATCTCCGCAGTGCTCTTCGCAGGAGCAGTGATGGGATGGCTTTTGTTCGTACCCTTGGCCATCTTCCTGAACCCCGCCTTGATGGAGGGTGCGGCAGGCGACTTCGTCGGCCTGGCAAACTCGATCTGGACCAACCAGATCCGGCCCCTGGCGGTGGGCACCATGATCGTGGCCGCTTTTTACACCCT
>JANQFM010000272.1 GCA_028277865.1 Acidobacteriota bacterium | reverse complement strand
GATGTTTCACGGCTGGGATTCAACCGCCGGCAAGATCCCCCATCCCAGGCAAACCGTGCAGCCAATGCCTGCAACCCTCCGCCACCCTGCAATTCGGAGCTTTTGCGGGCTCTTCCGCCAATCCGGTCATCTCGCCCATCGCTAACACCGCCCCACCGAGGCAAGCTCGGGTGGTGGCGTTTTCTTTTTGCCGATCCATTCTGGTCTGCCAAACACGGCCCGACCGGGACCAGCCCGGCACGTGGCCTCCATCCTTGCCAATCCTCTTAAGTGAACGGTATTGGGACTAAGCCCAAGAAGCGCTCGCAAACACAACTGCCCTTGACCGCTGCCCTCGACGTGTTTACGATGTGATATGCGTTTCATAAAGTATCTTGTATTAGCAATCAACCTTAGGAATGGGTCCGCCTGCAAATAGACGGACGGCGGCCTGAGGCTGAATCTGCAATCGCTGAGATGGACAAAAAAGGAGGAGCATGGCGATGGAAACGAAGAGGCCTTTGAACCAGATGACTCGGCGTCGGCTGCTGAAACAAATCGCGCTGGCCGGCGGTGCGGCTGCCTTGCACCCCGGGCTTTTGGCGGCCGGCGTTCCGGCGCTGCAAGCCCCGATTCGACAACTCAAGCTTCCCAGAATCGACACATCCCAAGAGGTTGCCATCCTGGGGGCTGGTGTTGCGGGACTGACGGCAGCTTACCGGCTTTTGAATAGCGGAAACGGCTACCGGTGCACCATCCTGGAGGCGAATCCGATTGTGGGGGGAAGGTCGCTGACGCTGCGCCCCAACGATGTACTGCGTGAGGAGGGCCAGCCCGAACAGGTCTGCACCTTCGAAAAAGAGACGGATGAACCCTATGAACCCTACCTCAATGCGGGACCGGGGCGAATTCCCTCGGCGCATGTCAACCTTCTCGCCTACTGCGAGGAGCTCAATGTCCCGCTTGAAGTTTACATTATGGAAAGCCGGTCCAACCTGGTGACTCCTCCTCGCATCGACGGTCATTCGGCGGTCAACCGGCAAGTGGTCAACGACACTCGGGGCTGGATCGCCCACCACCTTTACCAGCTGGCGGGTTCAACCGGGCTGGACGATGACCAACAGGGACTGCTGCGCAGCCTGCTGATCCGGTTCGGCCAGCTCGGAAGCGACGGCAGCTACGTCGACACGAATGGGAAGTATGCGGCCTCGGGCCCTCCCCGTTCAGGCTATGAAGAGCTGCCCGGCATCCAAGACGGAAAGCCCGTCCAGCCTCTGTCGCTGGAAGAATTGCTCGATTCCGAGTTCTGGAGCGAAACGAGTCTCTACCAGCCGGAAGACTTCCTCTGGCAGCCCACTATGTTCCAGCCTGTGGGCGGCATGGACATGATCGTCAAGGCCTTCGAAGCTTGGATCGACAACCATCCGGAAGGCCAGATCATCAAGCAGGCCGAGGTGACCAACATCGACAAGCAAGGAGACAAGTTCTCGATCAGCTATCGAAAGGACAACGAAATTGAAACGCTGCCGGCCGATCGCTGCCTGAGCAACATTCCCATTCCGTTGCTGGAAAACAGGCTCAACCTGGAAATCTTCAGCCAGGACTTTCAAGAGTCCCTGCAGGCGGTGTTCGACAGCGATTTTCTGGCCCCCACCTGTAAGGTCGGCTGGCAAGCTGCACGCCAACTTTGGCAGCAGCCCTCCGCCGAGAGGGTCGTTCCCATTTACGGCGGAATCTCTTGGACCAACCACGCCTTGACCCAGATTTGGTATCCCTCCGATCAGATCTATGCCCGTCTGGGCGTCCTGACGGGCGCTTACAACTTCGGCCAAGATGCGATCGACTGGGGCCAACTCGAGCCGGACCAAAGGCTGGCACTGGCACGGGTTGGAGCGGCAGAACTGGGCGGCAATGCCTTCGCCGGCGGCCTGGGACACGGCATCACCATCGCCTGGCAGAACATGCCTTTTCAAAAGGGCGGCTGGGCGCAGTGGCAGAACGTCGAGCAGAATGAAAACGAGCACTACAATCGACTGCTGCAAGGCGACAACGACTTTTACATCATCGGCGATCAGATGTCGGTCCTGCCCGGCTGGCAGGAGGGTGCTGTCGTCTCAGCCGTACACGCGACCCAACAGATGGCTGACGAAACCTACGAGGCCCCGCCGGTCCTAGTCGCGCCCAATTCAAAGCTGCTGGTAGAGGGTTTCTAGTACCGCGAAGACCGCCAGTTAAAGGGGAACGGGGCCGTGTCTTGAATTTTTAATTTTGGCGTAGCGCTTGCAGTCCTGGAGGCTGTTCACCAAAATTATAAATTCAAGACACGGCCCCATCCGACCGAAAGGACTCTGATGCTTCGACGAACGGGAATCGCGGACACTCTCCTGCAAAACCTGTCCTTTGCCGTCAGGAGCTTGCGGCGGGCACCCGGCTTCTCCGCTTCCGTCGTGGTCACGCTGGCCCTGGGGATCGGCGCCAACCTGACTATGTATCGGGTTGTGGACCGAGTCTTGCTGCGCCCTCCCAATCACGTCGAGGAGGCAGACCGGGTGGTGCGCCTGGTGCAGCGAAACGTTTCTCCCGCTCGCTCTCAGGTCGAATTCAACCCCTCACTGAGTTATCCCGAGTTGCGCGACCTCGATGCCGCCCGATCCCTGGCCGCCACGGCAGCCTATGCCTTTGACCGTCCCGTGGTGGGAGAGGTTGAAGACGGAGAGCGCCTCTTGACCCAGTGGGCAACGGCCCAACTCTTTCCGCTTCTGGGCGTGAAGCCCGCCCTGGGGCGCTTCTTCACCTTCCAGGAAGATCGAATCGGGGCACCTGGGACCGTTGTTTTGGCCTGGTCCTACTGGCAGCGCCGTTTCGGCGGCCATCCCAACGCTTTGGGCAAGATACTGCGCATCGGAGCGGGCTCCTATACCATCGTCGGCGTAGCGCCGCCCGGCTTCAGCGGCGCTTCGCTGGATCCCGTGCAACTCTGGATTCCTTTGCATCCGACAGCCGAAATCGAGTCGGGAAGGGGCTGGGCAAGCGCCCGAGGCTGGCGCTGGATCCATCTGATCGCACGGCTGGCGCCACAAGTGGAGCGCGAGGCAGCCGAAGTCGAAGCCACCCAGCTCCACCGCTTGGGATGGGCCGCCGAAAGATCTCCTCAAGAGCGATCCCTGATTATGGCGTCGCTGATGGCCTCGGAGGGTCCGGAAGTGCCGCCATGGGCTTCTATGGTGCTGTGGCTAGCCGGCATTTCAGCGCTGGTGCTTGTGATCGCCTGCGCCAACGTGGCCAACTTGCTGTTGGCTCGCGGGATTCGCAGGCGGCGGGAGGTCGCCGTTCGTCTCGCCTTGGGTGTGAGCCGGACGCGCCTGGTCGGGCTGTTCTTGAGCGAAGCCTTGGCCCTGGCCCTGCCGGCAGCTACGGTCGCTGCAGCCGTGGCCTTCTATAGCGGACAGTTTGTGGCAAGCACTCTGCTGCCGGGCCTCTCCGTTCACAACGCCGGACAGGGCGGCCGGGTTTTGGTCTTAACGCTGCTGATAGCGATGCTGTCAGCCCTGGGCGCCGCATTCGTTCCCGCGATGCGCACCAGCCGCCTCGAGTTGGCCGAGGTTCTCAAATCAGGAGTACGCGCCAGCTCGGGTAAATCGAGGACCCAGAATGCCCTGCTGGTGTCTCAAGGGGTCTTTTCGGTTGTTCTGCTGGTGGCGGCAGGCCTCTTCCTGCGCAGCCTGCAAGGCGTCGAGTCGACGGACTACGTGGGAATCGATTCGGATCAGCTCGTCTTGGCGCGGCTCTTCTTGGAGCCGGGCCGGGATGATCCGGATCAAGTGAGGCGGATTTACCAGGCTGCCCAGCAACGGCTGGCCCGGACGCCCGGGGTTCATTCCATCGCTGCCGCCACCACCGGACCCTTTGCAGGCAGCCGCGGCGTCCGCATCGAGCTGCCGGGAAGGACTCTGCCGACCCCGCCTGCCAAAACCAACGGGCCTGATCAAGTCCACGTCGGCTCCGAGTTCTTCCCAACGGCTGGCTTGCCCATTCTGCGGGGACGAGGGCTCCTGGCCTCCGACGATGCCCCTGCGGCCCAACGGGTGGCCGTCATCAGCCGGTCCATGGCAACTCATTATTGGCCCGAACAGGATGCCTTGGGCCAATGCGTCCGCATCGAGAACGAGAGCCGGTGCACGACTGTAGTCGGAATCACCCGCGACGTCCGCTGGAACGGACCGGGTTGGCA
>JANQFM010000238.1 GCA_028277865.1 Acidobacteriota bacterium | reverse complement strand
TTTTGCCGATCCCGTCTGGTCTCTAAACACGGCCCGACCGGGACAAGCCCGGCACGTGGCCTCCATCCTTGCCAATCCTCTTAAGTGAACAGCATTGGGCTTAGTGAGCTTGCGAACAAAGGCGCGGAAGACTCACGAAAAACTTCCCTTCCCGCGCCCACGAAGGATTCAGGGTGCTAAGATGTACAGTTGAACTGTACATAGAGGTTTCCAGATGAGAACGGTCAGCGTCACAGAATTAAGGAAACAGCTTCCCAGTTACCTCAAGCAGGCACAGCAAGGCGAAGAACTGCTGGTGACGAGCCGCGGGCGGGTAATTGCGCGGATCCTGCCCTCCGAAGACATGCGGCAGTCTGCCAAAGCCAAGCTTCAAGAATTCCGAAAGCGATGTCGGGTGGGTGACGTTGTTTCTCCCATCCGAGCCGAATGGAAGGCCAAACAGTGATCTTGCTGGACACTTGCGCTCTGGTCTTCGGCTTGATCCCGGCTGCGACACGCTCACTTTTCTTCGAGCCGCTCTGGCCGCCCGGTCAGTGAAGCCGCTGCCCATTAATCCGAGAATTGCGGATCTGTCCACCAAGCTTGACTTGCCGCACAATGATCCCGCCGATCGGCTCATCGCTGCGACTGCTGTCCATCACGATGCTCTTTTGTTGACACTTGACGAGGCTCTTCTGCAAGCCCCTGACGTGAAAACGCTTTGGTGATCATCCGGCAGTCGGAATTCGCAATGAAATCTCGCCAAGGTGAATCCATGGAATTCACAATCTCGTCTCAGTCCTTCCAACCCGCTTACCTCACATTGGACCCTGCCGAACTGCGACAGCGCGCCGAACATGCGGTGGCGTCGCTGGAGGACTGCCGGGCTTGCCCGCGCGACTGCCGGGTGGACCGCCTTCACGACAAGTGGTCGGCCTGCAAGACGGGGCGCCATGCCGTGGTGAGCAGTTGCTTCGCCCACTTCGGCGAGGAGGACTGCCTGCGGGGCTGGAACGGCTCGGGGACCATCTTTTTCAGCCACTGCAACCTGCGCTGTGTCTTCTGCCAGAACTTCGACATCAGCCAGGCCGTCAAGCCCGGCCCGGCCCGGCCCGGATCACGCGCCGATGAAATCGCCCGGATGATGCTGGAACTGCAGCAAGCCGGCTGTCACAACATCAACTTCGTCACACCGGAGCACGTGGTGCCCCAACTGATCGAGGCATTGGCCGATGCGGTCGGCCAAGGCTTGCGGCTGCCCATCGTCTACAACACCAGTGCCTATGATTCGATGGAAAGCATCCGCTTCATGGAGGGCATCGTCGACATCTACATGCCTGACTTCAAGTACTGGAGCACGGAGGCCAGCCGACGCTACCTGAAGGCTGAGGACTATCCCCAGGCGGCCCGCGCCGTGATTCGTGCCATGCATCGTCAGGTGGGTCCGCTCGTCTTCGACGAAAACGGCCTGGCCAAGCGGGGACTGCTCATCCGTCACCTGGTCATGCCCGGCAGCTTGGAGGAAACTCGGGCCATCTTGAAATGGATTGCCGAAGAACTTGGCCCCGACACCTATGTCAACCTGATGGGCCAGTACTACCCGGCCGGAAAGGTCGAGCAAAGGCGTTATCCGGAGCTTTGCCGCCGCACCAGTGCAGCCGAAATGGAGCAGGCCAGAAGCATGG
Organism: Acidobacteriota bacterium; assembly: GCA_028277865.1. Lineage (GTDB taxonomy): Bacteria > Acidobacteriota > UBA6911 > RPQK01 > DATIPO01 > JANQFM01. Next base: position 5,987 of record JANQFM010000238.1, on the reverse strand, counting down.
CCACCCAACTGGGCCTGCACCGCCTCGACGAACGCCGCCCCCTGCAAATGCTGGTCCGCCAGTTCGCCAACCGCTGATCCATTCTCTCTTTATCCCTCTCCCTGAGGCTCTGCGCCTGTGCGTGAATCTGCTCTTTTCCGCTACCATACACCCCCCATGAGACTGGCTTTGGTCGGACCCGCCCCTCCCATTCGAGGGGGAATCTCCCAGTACAGCAGCGCACTGTACCGAACGCTCAGCCGGGACCATGAAGCTTTGCTGATCTCCTTTAGCCGCCAGTACCCCCAGTGGATGGTGAGGGGCCATGAACAGGACGATAAAGGGCCGGCGGGGATCGAAGTGCCCTCCGAACGGATCCTTCACTCGGCTGCTTCTTCGACCTGGAAAGCCGCCGCAGCCCGCATCGCCGAATTCGGCGCCGAGGCTGTCGTCTTTCAGTGGTGGCACCCTTTCATGGCGCCATGCTACCTGGGAGTGATGCGCCATCTGCGCAGACGAAGCGGCCAGCCCGTCAAGGCGATTCTCTTCTGCCACAATCTGCTTTCACACGAAGCGGGCCGGGCGCCGGGGCGCCGGTTGCTGGAAAGGCTGCTCCTGGGGCGTGTGCTGCAAAAGTCGGACGGCTTCGTGGCCCACTCCAAGGAGCTGGCAGGGCAGCTGGAAGCCCGGGCGCCGGGCAAGCCGATTCGGCGGGTCTTTCATCCCCTGTACGATTTCTATTCCAAATGGGACGTACCTAAGCAGGGTAACGCTGTCCCCAGCCTGCTTTTCTTCGGCAATGTACGGGTCTACAAGGGACTGGACACCCTGCTGCAAGCCGTTGCGCGATTGCCCCAGGACTTCGAGTACAGGCTGGTGGTGGCCGGCGAATTCTTCATCGACCCCAGGCCCATCCGCCGGCTGGCTCGTCGACTGGGCGTGGACGGGCGCATCAGCTGGATCGGCCGATACATCCCCAACCCCGAGGTGCCCCGGCTTTTTCGGCAAGCCGATTTGGTGGTGCTGCCCTACAAGGCGGCCAGCCAGAGCGGGATCGTGCCGCTGGCCTATCATTTCGACGTCCCGGTTGTGGCCACCGACGTGGGAGGCCTTTCCGAAGTCGTTTTGCCCGGACGCACCGGCTACTTGACGCCTCCGGAGGATCCTCAGGCTCTGGCCGACGCAATCGTGCGCTATTTCCAAGAGGGCGAAGGGGAGGATTTCCGCCAACAGATCCGGGCCTTCCGGCGTCAGTTGAGTTGGGAAGCCGTGGTTGATAAGATCTTAGCTGTCTGCGGGGAAATTCGCACCCCAGGGCGGCCTGTCGGATCTCGCGCCAAGCCGCAAAGCCGCAAAGAAAAGGGGAGTAGGGATTCAGGGGTCGGGAGTCGAAAGGAGGAGGGAACCTTCTGAATTCGAAAGGCTCTTATTGCGCCGTGGCGAGAACCGTTTTGGACTCTCCTGGGCACCGGTTTTCGTGCGGATCACGGGTTCAATGACTGATGGGCAAAAGGAAGCGCAATCCGGTGAAGGGGCAAATGCCGCCCCGATCCGCCCCGACATTCCCTCCACAGGCCTTGGCTGTCTTGCTGTTTGTGCTGGGAGCGGGCCTGTTCTGGAACACCCTGGGGCACGGATTCGTTTTCGATGACACTCCCCTGATCACCCAAAATCTTCAGGTGACCGAATTCAAATGGGGGGAAATGCTCGGTTTGAGGACCGGCTACCGGCCCGTCCGAACGCTGACATATGCCATCAATTATTCCCTGGGCGGAGCAGATCCCTGGGGATACCACCTCTTCAACGTCCTGCTTCACGCCCTCAACGGGGTTCTGCTCTTTCGCTTGCTTTTGACCTGGACCAAGTCCCTGATCGGCTCGTCCTTCGGGGCGATCCTTTTTCTGGCCCATCCCGTTCAGACCGAGGCGGTGGCCTACGTCTCGGGACGCAAGGATCTGCTGGCTACATTTTTCGTGTTGGCTGCCCTGCTGGTCTTCATGCGCTTTTTGCGCGAATGCCGGCAGCCACGCTTGGCGTCCATTTTTTACTTGCTCATCTTGGGAGCGGCCATTTTCGCCTTGGCTGTATTGGGGGTGTTCTCGAAGGAAGTGGCTCTGGTCTTCCCAGCCCTGTTGCTGATTGCAGTGGTCCTTCAGCTTGGCCGGGACTCGGTCACGCAGAAGCGGACTGGCGCGAAGGAGGGGGAGGGAGATGCCGGATTCCTTTCTGCCTGGCGGCGTTCCTTCAAGCTCCCTTGGGTTGGGGGGATTGTGGCTGGAGCTGCAGCCGTTTCGGCGCTGGGCCTTTACTATGCTTTGTACGTCGTTGAAGCCTCGCGCATGGTGGGGTTTTGGGGTGGCAGCTTTGTCATCAATTTTGCCACCTCATTCAAGCTCTTCGCTCACTACTTGCAACTGGTCCTGTGGCCGCATCCCTTGATCGCTGACTACACCGGGGATGTCTTTCCCGTTTCCCAGGGGTTGGGGGAGCCGGCCACTTTGCTGTCCATCCTGCTCAGCGCCGCCTTTCTGGGACTGGCCGTTTGGGCTTGCAGAGGGCAGCCGCTGATCAGTGCAGGGATGTTCTGGTTTTTGGCCACCTTGCTGCCGGTGCTTCAGATCATTCCCTTTCACGAGTTGGCGGCCGACCGCTTCCTCTACCTGCCTCTTGCCGGTGTGGCCCTGATCGCGGCCTCTGCGATGCAGCAGCTTGCCCGGCCAAGCCGCTTTCAAAAAGTGGCCTGGGCGGGGTTTGCCGTCGTGGCCGTCGCCTGCTCGGCGCGCGCCATCGACCGCAACCGCGACTGGAGCGATCAGCGGACCCTCTGGGAGGCCACTTATGAAAGCGCTCCAAACTCTTTTCGGGCCAATACCAACCTGGGGCGCCTCTACTTTGAAGAGGGAAAGGGCAAGCTGGACTTTCCGCTGCTCCGCCGGGGGATGGCCATGACCCGCCGGGCATTGGAGCTGGTGCCTGGCGAGCCTCTGGCCACGGCCAATCTGGGCGGGATGCTCCTGGAGCAGGCCGGACTGACGCTGGGCGGTCGTTCTCCTGACCAGAGCCGGCGCTTCGCCAGCCGGACGGATTTCGTCGACGAGGCCTATCGGCTGACCCACAAGGCATTGGGACTGCTACAGGAGGCTCTGAAAGACAATACCCTCAACGGTGCGGTGCTCAACAACATCGGCAACTGCTACAAGAGGTTCGGCGCTATTTGGCAGGAGAGGGGAGACGAGCAGAAGGCTCTGGAAAACCGTCTCAAAGCGCGCCAACAATACGAATTGGCGCTGGAGCGCGATCCGCGCAAGGAGCAAAAAGCCACCTGGTACAACTACGCCATGCTCTACGTGGACGCCGACATGCACCAGGAGGCGATCGGCGCCCTGGAAAGCTTTTTGAGGCATTTTCCCAATCACGCCGATGGCAACTCGCGCTTGGGCATCAGCTTGCTGGAGGTGAAAAGGCATTCCGAAGCAGCGGACTCTTTTAAAAAGGCCTCCCAACTCAATCCCAGCCTGGACAATCTGGCCTTCTGGGCCCAGGCTCATCAGCAGGCAGGCCAAATCGAAGAGGCGGTTCGGGTATACCGGATACTGGTTCAACGGTATCCGCAAGCCTACGCGGGCTTTTTTAACCTGGGAGTCTTGTACAAGCAACTCGGAAACAACGACTTGGCAGTGCAGTCTTTTCAGGCTGTGGTGGACAAGAGCCCTGACCGGAGCCTGGCCGATCGGGCGAGAAGGGAACTGGCGCTGCTGAGACCAGTGAAAGTGACGGCTGAAGATGTACCAAGGTAGACGCATTACGGTGGTGATTCCCTGCCTCAACGAGGAAGAGGGAATCGGAATGGTGCTGGCCCGCATTCCGGAGTTTGTCGACGAGGTGCTGGTGGTCGACAACGGCTCCACCGATTCGACAGCGCTCATCGCCCGCCAAGCCGGCGCCCGGGTCATCCGCGAGGATGTGAGGGGGTACGGGCGAGCTTACAAAACGGGCTTGCTCAATGCCCGCGGCGACATCATCGTCACCCTGGACGGAGACCATTCCTATCCCATCGACGCCGTCTCCTATCTGATCGAAGCCCTGCTCCATTCCGACGTGGGATTCATCTCGGCCTCCCGCTTTCCCGTCCAGAATCCCGGTGCCATGGCCTTCACCAACTATGTCGGGAACATCATCCTCAGCCTGGTGACCTCAGTGCTCTTTTTGCGCTGGATCCGCGACTCCCAATCGGGCATGTGGATCTTCTTCAAGGAAGCGCTGGAGAAGATGGACCTGCGCAGCGACGGAATGCCCTTTTCGGAGGAGATCAAGGTCGAGGCCCTGTTGCACCCCGAGATCGGCTTCAAGGAAATCCCCATCAGCTATTCGAACAGGGCCGGCGAGAAAAAGCTGCGCCCCTGGCGGGACGGTTGGCACAACCTGGTCTTTTTGTTCCGCAAGCGCCTCACCTGGCGGCGCAACCGTGTCCCGCTGCGGACAGCCGGGCCTGTCATGGTTCACGTACAGGCGCAGAGCCGCCGAGAGAGGGAATGAAGGGGCGCAGAGCAAGAGGTTCCAGCTTCCAGGCTCCGGGTTCCGGGCTTCTGATTCCGGATTCTGGGTCTTCTCTGAATCTGGAACCGGAAACCCGGAACCCGGAAACCACCTCTGGAATCTGCTGCCTATGACCTGCCCCGTCTGCGACTATTCCGGAGTCAAGCCCCGCTACCGACTGCGGGACCGTTTCTTCGAATCGGTCCCGGACGAATTCGTGCTCTACCGTTGCGGCAGTTGCGGGCTGATGTTCCTGGACGAAAAGAAAGTCGCTTCGCGAATCAGCGGGTTTTACCCCCCGGGCTACTGGTGGCGCGGCGCCAATTCCGGCAAAGGCGGCCTTTCCTCCCTGGAAAGCCGCTACCGCAACTGGATGATCCGCCACGACCAGCTCAAGTTCCTGCGCAGCGTCGTTCCCCAGGCGCAGGGTGCCCGATTGCTGGACGTGGGTTGCGGCAATGCGACATTCTTGCAGGCGGCCCTGGAGGCGGGCTACGACGCCTACGGTTTGGAGCAGTCGCCGGAAGCCTGCCGCATCGCCCGCAAACGCGTGCCTGAGGACCGCATCATCCAAGGCAATGAAAGTGACTTGATCGAAAAGGGGGAGTCCTTCCAAGTGCTGACCCTCTTTCACGCCTTGGAACACATCCCCGGCCCTTTTCGCTACTTGAAGAGCCTGCACAAGCTGCTTGACCGACCGGGCCACCTGATCGTCCAGGTTCCCAATTCCGACAGCTGGCAGGCCCGCCTCTTGGGTTCCCGCTGGTACGGCCTGGACTGTCCCCGACACATCTTCAACTACAACACCTACTCCCTGATGCACCTGCTGGGGCGGGCCGGATTCCGTGTCCACCGGCTTCGCCATTTTTCGCTGCGCGACAACGCAGCCTGCCTGGCCTCCAGCCTCTTCCCCTCTTTGGATCCCATGTCGCAAAAAGTCCGCCTGCTGCGCCGCAGCGGCAAGCGTCATTCATTGGGATTGGCCCTCCGGGAAGCGGCCTACCTGCCGGCTTTTGCACTAGCCCAGCCGCTGGCCTGGCTGGAAGCCCGCCTGGGCCGCGGCGCCTCCATCACCGTCTACGCCACCCTGGAAGACTTTCGGCTCTGAAGGGAATTGCGTGCAAAGCCGCTCGGCAGGAAGGCAGTGGTCTATTCCTGTGTTGCTGCCATTTGGATGGAACAGGGAACACGGACCACGGAAAAGGACCGGAAGGCCGAGGATACCTGCATCTTCCATTTCTTCCCTGTTCCATTTGCAAAGGGCAACACTGAATAAGACCAGTATCGAGCCGAAGATGCGGGCGCTTCAGGTCGATGCCTCCGCACTGCTCAACGTTTGCGACGATGGAGCCGGAAAAATTTCAGGACACGGCCCCGCATTTGCTGTACAACTGAGGACCATGAAAATCGCTCGTCTCGTCGTTTGTCTCGTTTTTGCATGCCTTTTGCTGACTGCCTGCAGTCCCCCTGCG
>JANQFM010000220.1 GCA_028277865.1 Acidobacteriota bacterium | reverse complement strand
TGTGGCTCCCATTCTTTGATTTGCCCGGCCTGGACAGATCAAACCGATGCAACTATCCTTTCTCCAGCCAAGAAACAAACTCTTGATTGCGGGTGTTTTCGGGGCTGGGGAGGGGTTCGATGGACGAGGTTCGGCAAGGGTTGCTCAACGGATGGCGGCTGATCTTAGAACGGCCTGGGTTTTGTGCCGTCATCGTGGTCACCCTGGCTCTGGGCATCAGCGCCGCCAGTGTCATTTTCAGCGTCATCGACGCCGTATTGCTTCGCCCCCTCCCTTTTCCCCAACCGGATCGGCTGGTGGTGATGCACGAGACCCTGCCCGATTTCGAAGACGCCGGGACCAGCTACAACAGCTTCGCCCACTGGAGAGAGCGGGGCACGTCATTTGAAGGCGTGGCGGCCGTCAATTCTTTCGAGTCCAACCTGGAAAGCGGAGAGGCGCCGGAACGGATCGCCGGCGCCAGCGTCTCATCGGACTACTTTGCCGTCATGGGCTTGGAGCCTCTTGAAGGACGCCTATTTGAGCCCCAGGATTTCCGTCCCGACTCGCATGACGCAGTGCTCATCAGCCACAGCCTGCGCCGTCGCCGATTCGCCGACGATCGAGTCATCGGCCAAACGCTGAGGCTGGACGGACAGATCTTGACCATCGTGGGTGTCATGCCGTCGGCCCACCGCAACCCAACCATCGGCTGGCGCGATTTTTGGCGGCCCATGGTGATGCAAAACGAAGCTGAAGCGCGCAGCTGGCGGTGGCGCTACCTGGATGTGGTGGCCCGCCTCAAGCCTGGCGTCTCATTGCAGCAAGCCCGCTCCGACATCCAGGCTGTCTCGCGTGGGTTGGAGGAGGAATTCCCCGCCGTCAACCAAAACTACGGCGCTGCCCTCCACTCCCTGGATCAGGAAGTGGCAGGCGAGTCGCGGCCCACTCTGCTCATCCTGACGGCTGCGGTGGCCTTTGTCTTGCTGATCACCTGCAGCAACGTTTCCAGCCTGCTGCTCAGCCGCGCCACCGAACGGGAGAGGGAAATCGCCATCCGCAAGGCTCTAGGCGCCTCCAACGGCGGCATCATCCGTCAGGCCTTGAGCGAAAGCGTCCTGTTGGGAATGGCGGGAGGCTTGTTGGGCCTGGCCCTGTCGTGGGGCGGCTTGCCGCTGCTGATCCGGCTCAGCCCCGACGACATTCCCCGCTTGCAGCAGGCCGCCCTCGACCTGAGGGCTTTTGGCTTCGCCCTGCTCATCAGCCTGGGCGCGAGCTTGCTTTTCGGCGCTGTCCCAGCCTTCAGCTGCTCGCGCGGCGGACTTTCCCGGAGCCTCAAAGAGCAGTCCGCCCACCTGTCGGGGGGATCACCGCAAGGCTGGCGCAAAGTTTTGGTGACGGCCCAAATCGCCCTGGCGCTGATCCTACTGATGGGATCAGTGCTGATGCTGCAAAGCGTTCGCAACCTGTCTGCGACGGATCCCGGCTTTAGCATCCCCAACGTACTCAGCTTCAGCGTTTCCCTCCCCTCGGCCCACTACGCCCATGCCGAGCAGCGCCTGGACTTCCACCGGCGATTGGTCGAACGCCTCAAGTCCTTGCCGGGCGTCCGGTCGGCCGCAGCCGCCAGCAGTCCGCCGCTGACCGTTGAAGGCCAATGGATGGTGTTCGTCGAAGGGCGCCCCGAGCCCCAAGCGGGCCATGAGCCCTTTGTCCCCAGCAACTTGGTGAGCCCCGGCTACTTTGAAACCTTGGGCATCCCCCTGCTGCGAGGCCGTCTGCTGAGCGAAGAAGAGGTTTGGGAAAAGGGGGGCGCAATACTGGTCAATCGCCGCATGGCCGATCAGTTCTGGCCCGGCCAAAGCCCTCTGGGGAAGAGGATGAAGCACTACCGCGAACACGACTGGATGACGGTGGTGGGCGTGGTGGGAGACGTCCGTCAGGAAGGCCTCGGCGCCCGCCCGCTGCCTCAGACCTACTCGCCCTACGCTGAACTGCCCTACCGGGGGAATCACTACCTGCTGCGCAGCGCCTCGGATCCGCTGGGGCTGGTGGATGCGGTTCGTCACGAAGTGCAGCAGCTCGACCCCGCTTTGCCGGTTTCGGACGTGCGCCTGCTGAGGGAGATCGTGAATGAGCAGCTTGAACGCCCTCGATTCACCTCCTGGCTGCTGAGCGGGTTTGCCTGGCTGGCAGTGATTTTGGCACTGGTGGGCATTTACGGCCTCGTCTCGCAGAGCGTCATTCAGAGGCGCCGCGAAATCGGTTTGCGCATGGCGCTGGGCGCCCACCGAAGGCGCCTCCTGCACATGGTGCTTTTCGAAACCCTCCGCCTGACTGCAGGCGGGATCCTGCTGGGCTGCCTCGGCGCGGCAGCCCTGACTCGCTTGATGGAAGGACTGCTTTACCAGGTCAGCCCTCTGGATCCCTTCACCTTTCTGACCCTGCCTCCCATTTTGGCCGCCGTTTCCTTGATCGCTACCCTATGGCCCGCCCGCCAGGCTGTTCAAGTCGATCCCATGGTGGTTCTGAGAGAGGAGTAAATCGCAGTTCGGGGTTGTACGCATTCGGTTAACCCGTGGGTGCAAATCGAATCGTAACGCTTCTCTGGGCCGACGCCGGGCCTGTCCCGGCGGAGCCTGCGACTGGAAAGCTAGAATTGGCGGCGCACAGAGTGCGATGTAGCCGCTGGCTAGCCATTCAGTCATTCGCTCCGCCGGGGCGAGCCCGACGGTGGCGTTTGCCAGGTTTCGTTGCATGCACTGCCGTCGGATTCGCAGTCTTGGGATGGACCCGAGACATTCCCCATGATGGCCTGACGGGTGAACCGAATGCGTACTCGCGGTTCGCAGTGCAGGGTGCTTAATTGGAGATGGGCTACAATCGAAGTTGAGAGCGATCCGGAGCTGTGATCGATGTCCAAGACCCGACGGCAGCCTGGCGACGAGGAAGTCACAGCCTTCGCAGCCGGAAAGCTGCGGGATGGACTGGAGGAATCCGAAGAGGACGAATTCACCTCTTCGAAAATCGACTCCAGGCAGCTCGCTGCAAGCTGCCGGCGGGTTGCGGGCCTTGCTGTCTCAGCCGTGCTTGCTGTAGCACTGGGCTGGCTGGCTTACATCGCCCTGCCCCAGCCTGACGGACCCGGTCAGTTGGCTGCTCAACTGAGCGCCCGTTTGACCGGCCGGGCAACGGCAATCCAACTCAACCAGCAGGCCTGGCGGGGAGATCCAGTTGGTAACATTGGCGGCGCTGTCGGCCCTTCCGTCGCTTCTTTCCGCCTGGGACGCTTTTTACTGGATCTGGAAATCGCCCGCCTGGCCGACGACTTCTCCCGGGGCCGATCGCTGCTGGGCGAGGTGCAATCCCTGCTCACAATCCAGCGGGCCGGCCCCATGGCCCTCGACGAGGCCGCCCAAGCCCTCCGCAAAGTCGATGCACAGCAAAGCCTGCAGAGCCTGGAGCATTTTCCGGAACAGATCGCATTGTCGCTGCCTGCCAGCTGGGATCCCTTTTATTTGAGCTTCGGGCACTGGGCTGAGGCAGCCCGGCTGGCCTGCAGGCAGCATGACCTCGACTTCTTTCAACAGGCGGAATTCGAGGATTTCGCCCTGCAGCTGCAAGGCCGCGAAGACCTGGACCCGCGTGCCCGGCGCGCTTGGGAGTCCGCACGCATGCTGCTGGGCAAGCCTGCAAGGAATCCCGACGACTGGGACGAACTGGCTCAGAGGTGCGCCGACCTGATTCGCCTGCACTGATTGAAGGGGCGATGATTTCGGGTACCATCGGGCTAAGGCCTGGAACCGGAGCCCGAAGCGGCATTGCCCGAATTCAGCAGCACGACGATCGGGCCGGGCCGGGCTCGGTTGACTTGGCGAGCCATCAGGAAACTCTGGCCGTCTGCCGACATATCCCAGCCATCGAGAATCCCGACAAACTCTTTCTCGAAGATCGCTTGGGGATCCTCGGCCAAAAAGGCCTTGCCGGAAATCTGATAGGCGACGCGGAATATCTTGCGCCCCGAGCGATAGAAGAGCTCCGGGCTGGATGGCGACCAGAGGGGCTGCTGCCCTCCTTCTATTGAGATTTGAAGGGTCTTGCCCTGCCGCCCGAAGGGCTCCACATAGACCTGATTCCTTCCCGACTCGTCCGATTGGTAGGCCAGCCAGCTCCCGTCGGGGGAAATGCGAGGCTGTGCTTCGTTGAACCGAGTCGCATGCATCGGTTGTGCCTGGCCGTCAGAGCCGAGAGGCAATTGCAGAATGTCGAGTTGGGTCGACGGATTCCTTTCCACAAAGACCAGTCGGCTCCGGTCGGGTGGGATCGAGTGGGGAACCTGTTCCAAGTCGCTTTCGGAAAGCGCTTTGGGTGCCTTTCTGCTCCCCAACTCCTTTTGGAAGAGATTGTAGAGGCCTGGGCGCGTGGAGGCGAGGATGAGGGCCTGTTCACCCAGCCAGATCGGGTTGTGATTGTCCCATTCCAGAGTGAGCCGGCTTCGGGTGGCCCGTTGCAGGTCGAACCACCAGATCTGGTGGTTGCAGAGGGCGATGCTGGCGGCCATCAGGTACCCGCCTGGGCTCAGGGCCACCTGAAGAACCGGCAGGGGTTCCAGATCGAGATCCTGAAAGTCTCCTCGGCGGCTCACCCATCCCAATTGAACGGCACGGGTATCGGCTTCACCTTCCACTATCAGTAATGAGCCGGATCGGGAGACATCGTATTGGGCCGTGCCGTTTGCCAGGTCCATCTCCACTCCGGCAAAAATGCGTGCGGGGTCGCCGGAGGCCTGCAGGCTGCGGGGATCGAAGGGGACCGCGAAAATGTCTCCGGAATGGGCATAAAGAAGATGGCCTGTGGGCGAGTAGCGGGGACGGGCGCCTTGAAAGATGATTTGCTTTTGGCCTGTCTTCAAGGAGACTGCAGCGATGGCCACGTCATCGTATGTTTCGTCGTCCTTGCGCTGCATGTTCACCAGCACATGCCTGCCATCGGGCAACACATGAGGCCAGCGGTACTGCGTTTCTCCTGCTGCGTTGTCCGGCGCCGCCACCAGCCGGGGAGTGCCGCCGGCGGCCGGGACTGTGAACAGGCTGGTTTCTGAGGCAAAAACGATGGTGTCGGAGTCGATGAAGCTTCCTCCCGCATGGGGAGATGCCTCTTCGCAGACCGTGTTCCGTGCGCCTCCGCTCAGGGACAGACGGATGAGCTGGCCCTCGGCAAAAAAGGCGATCCACTTGCCGTCCGGCGAAAAGAAAGGGGCTCGTGCGCCTTCGGTCTGCTCCAGCGGTACGGCCTCGCGACTTCCGGCTTGCCTGATGAATAGCTGGTTGCGGCCCTGCCGTCCCGTAAAGACGAAACTTCGGCCGTCCGGCGAAATGGCGACGATGTTGTTACTCC
>JANQFM010000216.1 GCA_028277865.1 Acidobacteriota bacterium | reverse complement strand
GGGCGCGCCACTCCAAACTCCTTCGTTTTTCGAATTCTTAAAGGCGGGATCGTTTCTAGCGGGAAGATGGAGATTCGGTGAGTTGTACCCGAATTGTGCCCGCGGATTCTCCCAGGTAGCGCTCGAAGCCTCTCCAGGCGCCTGCAGGCCGGCTTCGTCCACGATGTCGAAGCAGCCAAGGGCTCTCGCCTGGGAAAGTGCCGCATCCTGACACGATACGGTTCATGAAGACGCAGGATCCGACCGGATCCAACGGTTTTTGCTTGACGCTCTTTCCCATCTCCGATAGCCTGTAGTGCTTGAGAATGATTCTCAATTTCAAATTGAGCGGCGGCAGCGGCGCTCTAGTCAGGGGATCCTCCAAAATGAAGAAAATTCTCGCCACTTGTCTTGGCTTAGCCTACGGCGTTTTGCTGCCGGCTTGCGCCTCCGTTCCGGACGATGCCACCCAACAGGTCGTCAATGTCTACACCCATCGCCATTACGATACGGATCAGCAGCTTTTTCAACGGTTTCAGGAAGAGACCGGCATCCAAGTCCGGGTCGTCTCGGCGGGTGCCGACGAATTGATCAACCGGCTCGAGACGGAAGGGAAGGACAGTCCGGCCGACGTCCTGATCACGGTGGATGCGGGGCGCTTGCATCGTGCCAAGAGCAAAGGGCTTCTTCAGCCGGTCGACTCGGCAGTGCTTTCAGCCAATATCCCGGACCATCTCCGGGATCCGGAGGGCGAATGGTTCGGGCTCACTCAGAGGGCCCGCATCATCGCCTATGCCAAGGAACGGGTCGACCCGGCCGAGCTTTCCACCTACGAAGGCCTGACCGACGCCAAATGGAAAGGGAAGATCCTGATCCGCTCTTCGGGCAACATCTACAACCAGTCCCTGCTGTCTTCGATTCTGGCGGCCCACGGTCCCCAGGAGACAAAGAGCTGGGCCGAAGGCGTTGTGGCCAACATGGCGCGTGAGCCCCAAGGCAACGACCGCGGACAGGTGAAAGCCGTGGCCGATGGGATCGGCGACCTCGCCATCGTCAACACTTACTACTTAGGACGGCTGCTCACTTCGGACAATCCCGAAGAAAGAAGAGCGGGCGAGTCGGTCGGGGTCTTCTTCCCCAACCAGGCGGGGCGCGGAGCGCATGTGAACGTGAGCGGCGCCGGTGTCTGCAGGCATGCCAAAAACCGTGAAAACGCTGTACGCTTTATCGAGTTCCTGTCCCAGGACGAGGCTCAGGGCACTTTCGCCCAGGCCAATTTCGAGTATCCCGTCAAGCCGGGCGTCGAATGGTCTGAGATTCTGCAGGGATGGGGCCAGTTCAAGTCGGATGCGCTCAACCTGGCGCAGCTGGGCGAGCTCAACGCCGAGGCCGTAAAGATCTTCGACCGAGTGGGCTGGCAGTAGATCCTATTTATCGAGAGTTGAGCCTTGTTGAGATCCGGTCCGCGGGGTGGCATCGATGACCTCGGAATCGCTATCGGAACGGCGCCGGTTCAGCTGGCTGCTTCGTTATCGATGGCTTTGGCCGGTGGACGGCTGGTTGCTGGCTTGCTGCCTCCTGTCGGCGCTGTTGCTCAGCCCGCTGGTCGTCGTTTTCATCGGCGCCTTCGGAGCCGGCAGCGAAACCTGGGATCACCTGGCCTCAACCGTCCTCGCCCGTTACCTGGTCAATACCATTCTTCTTTTGGCGGGGACAGGCGTCCTGGCCGCCGTTTGGGCGATTCCGACTGCCTGGCTCACCGCCTGCTGCGAGTTTCCCGGGCGCCGTTTCTTCAAATGGGTCCTGGTGCTGCCCTTGGCGCTGCCCACCTACATCACCGCCTACGCTTACGCGGGATTGTTCGATTACGCGGGCCCGGTCAAGACAGCCTTGAGGAGTTTCGGGGTTGCGACGTCCTGGGTACCGGACATTCTCTCCCTTCCCGGCGCGGTGCTGGTGCTCAGTTTGGCGCTCTTCCCTTATCTGTTTCTTATCACCCAGACCTGCTTTGTCCGTCAGTCCAAGGGGATGATCGAAGCCTCCCGAATGCTGGGGCATTCCTCGCTGGCCACCTTTTTCCGGGCCGGGCTCCCCTCGGCTCGCCCCGCCATCGCAGCAGGGATGACCCTGGTGCTGATGGAAACCCTGAACGACTACGGAGCCGTCAAGCACTACGGGGTGGACACCTTTGCCACCGGGATTTTTCGGGCCTGGTTCTCCCTGGGAGATCTGCCGTCGGCGCTTCGCCTGGCGTCACTTCTCATGCTGGTCGTGGTGCTCGTGCTGGCGGCTGAACGTTGGCAAAGAGGCCGGGCGCAGTACGAGTCAAAGCCTCAAGGTGTCTTGGCAAGGCGGCAGTTGGCGGGCCTGTCCGCCTGGGGCGCTGCCGCCGCTTGCGGCCTGCCATTTTTGCTGGGCTTCGCCTTGCCTGCCCTGCAGCTCTTTTATTGGTGGCAGCAGGGAGATTTTCGAGCCTTGGGGGAAGACGCTGTCCGGGTGATCTTCAATACCTTCGCGTTGGGCGGAACGGCCTCGGCGCTGGCTGTTGCTTCGGCCCTGCTGGTCGTCTACACGGCGCGGCTGCACAGCGGGATCCTGACGAGTTGGCTGACGAGGCTCAGCGTCCTGGGCTACTCGGTTCCGGGCGCCGTCATCGCCGTCGGTGTCCTCGTCTCGGCGCTGGCGATCGGCCGCACAGCCGATCGCTGGCTGCAGGAATCGATCGGGGTTTCAACCGGGCTCTTTCTGACCGGAACTGTGACAGCTCTCGTATTTGCTTATGTGGTTCGCTTTTTGGCGGTGGCTTTCAATCCCCTTCGCAGCGGGTTCGAGGAATCTTGCGCGGGGCTCGATCAAGCAGCCCGCTCGCTGGGATCGAGTCCTTGGCGAACACTCGTCCGCATCAACCTGCCTCTGCTGAAGGGTCCTCTGCTGGCCGGTGCGATCCTGGTTTTCGTGGACGTCGCCAAGGAGCTCCCCCTGACACTGGTTCTCAGGCCCTTCGATTTTGATACCCTTTCCACCAAGGTGTACCAATTGGCAAACGACGAACGCGTTGCGGAATCGGCCCATCTTGCTCTGGCGATCGTCTTGGTCAGCCTGATACCGCTTTTCACGCTTACCCGTCTCATTCATGGTCGCAGGCCATGAGTGTCCTGCGGCTCGATCGACTGACCAAATACTATCCCGCGGCAGCAGCCGCCGCGGTCGATCGGCTCTCATTAACGGTCGACAAGGGAGAGCTGCTGACCCTGCTGGGAGAGAGCGGCAGCGGCAAGACCACCACTTTGCGTCTTATCTGCGGCTTTGAAACACCCAGCTCGGGATCGATCGCGATCAACTCCCGGCTGGTGGCCGGTAACGGGGTTTTCCTGGTGCCGGAACAGCGGAACGTGCGCGTCGTCTTCCAAGAAAGCACCCTCTTTCCGCATCTGACCGTCGAGAAGAATGTCGCCTTCGGTGTGGTTCGAGCTTCGGCTCAGGCGCGAAAGGACCGAGTCGGGGAGTCCTTCCGGGTGGCAGGACTGAAAGGCCTGGCCGACCGCTTTCCCCATGAGCTGTCCGGAGGACAGAAACAGCGCGTGGAGCTGGCTCGTGCTCTGGCCAGCGACCCCGCTCTGCTGCTGTTGGATGAGCCATTCAGCAACCTGGACCGGATTCTCAAAACCGAGATGCGCGAGCAGGTGAGCCGCATCCTCCGCGAAACCCGCACCACTGCGATCTTTGTCACCCACGATATCGAGGACGCCATGACCGCCTCAAACCGGGTGGCGATCCTGCGCCGGGGGCGGCTCCAGCAGTTGGGATCCCCGCAAGAGCTTTACAGGAATCCCGCCAACGCCTATGTCGCCAGTTTCCTGGGGCCGGCCAACATCCTCTCTTCGGTTCCCGGCCCGGGCGGGCTTGAGACGGAGGCAGGCTGGATCGATTTTCCCGGGCGGCCCGATCAGGCCTGCACAATCTCGCTCCGACCCGAGGACTTTGAGGTTGTCGCCGAGGACGGTGAGGGCATCCTGAAGTGTCGGGTGGAGCGATCCATTTTTATGGGGCCGGTCCAGGAATTGCTGGTCCAGTCCGGTTCGACGACCCTCCGGCTGCGATTGCCTGCTGAACAGCCCGTCAAAGCCGGAGAAACCGTCTACGCCCGGCCTCGTTCCGAGAGGATCTGGGTGCTGAAGTCCTGATCCAACTTGCCCGGATTTCTCAGAGCAGATCTCACGCCTTCGCCCGAAGCGGCTTTCGGTTAACCCGTGGGTGGAAATCGAATCGAGACGCTTTTCCGGGCCGCCGCCGGGCCCGCCCCGGCGGAGCCTGCGACTGGAAAGCTAGGGCCGCTAGGCCCGCAAGAAGTTCACGAAACTTTCAAGAAGCGATCCGCCTCCCTAAACCGGCACCGGAGGGGGCCTCGGATATTAGCCGGTGGTGAA
>JANQFM010000208.1 GCA_028277865.1 Acidobacteriota bacterium | reverse complement strand
CCCGGAATTCTCACGGATTGCCTAATGAGTTCTTGTCCAGAAATGGGTTTTTTCGTCTGCTGTATTACCCTGCAGAACTATTTTGAGGCTGATAGACAGCACGGTGGTGCAGCCTCCTTTAGCTCCCTTTCAGGGAGCCAAAGGAGGCTGCACCACCGTGCTGTCTATCAGCCTCAAAATAGTTCTGCAGGGTAATACGGCAAACGAAAAGCCCCAATTCTGGACAAGAACTCATTAGGCAATCCGTGAGAATTCCGGGTTGAGGCTCTCCTCAAAAACGGCCCCGGCTGCACGGCTTCGAGATTTCTGAAAAAAATTGAAATAGATTCAGCCCCAGCGGCACTGAGCTTTTGAATATCGCGCACTGCCCGCTTGAAGGGCGGTGGGCGTGGCCGCAAGGGTCGGCGGCAACTTGTGTCGCCGCCGACTTTGCAGCGAGATCAGCCTAATCGACAATGCCGGGTTCACGCAAAGGAGCCGCCATGAGTGTAGCCAGCTTGGCCGGAGGGAAAACGCAGGCCAGAGTATTGACCAGCAATACAGCAATCATCGAAGAAGGCGAGGAATACTTTCTGAGCCAGGAAAAAAAGAACTTCGTGATGAAAACCGCTCGAGGAAAAGTGATTTTTGACGACGGCATCGCACAACTGGACGGTACCAGGATCACCAGCCGAAGATCAAATATCACCATCTTTGTCTGCTCGCTTCAATCGGGACAAACATTTCAGTTGGGCGTGTTTCAGCCCCCCGGCGGCCTGCCCGGCACGGAGCAGTGGGTCAGCGAAGAGCAAGGCAAGTAGCCGGAAGGGGAAGCGAGCGGACTGACCGAACGCACCACAGTCAGGGCGGATGATTGCGGCCCTGCACTGTTCCATTTACACTACATCTATAAAGAAGGAGAACTTAAAAATGAGTTGCATGAGTTTCACGGCAGCACAGTCTCTTGGGAACAGCTTTTCCGTTCTTGGTCGCAAGGCCAGGCAGGGTGCCGACGCTTCCCGGCCAAGCCCGCCTTTTGCCATGCCGGCCTCTTCAAACGACTGCGACAAGGTTTTTGAGGTATTCGGGGCAGGAACGACCGAACAAAGGGCAGAGCTCGACGCTTTGGCCAGTTGCCAGTTGCGGTGCGACTGCAGGAATGCGCAACTGTTGAATCCTCTTCAATTGGTCCCCGTCCCCGGCGGATTCGAGTGCTTCGCTGACTGTCACTGCTTCGACTGATCTGAATCCCCTTATCGAAGCCGGGGCCGATGGCTTGGGGCTCCTCAGTAGGCAATCCATGAGAATTCCGGGCTCGGCCTCCTCTGCCTACTATTACGCCTCGTGACCAATCGAAACTGCCTTTGGGACTGACCTAAGACCAAAATGCAAGGTAACCGAACGATGACTGATCCGGTGAGCCTCGTCCATCTCGACCAGCTCAAAGCGGCTTCAAAGGGGAGCAGGCAGGTCGGCATCGGGATTATCGATGGCCCTGTCGACTGGTCTCATCCCGACTTTCGGGAGGCCGGGCCGACAATGCACTTGGCGACGGGTGCTTGCCGGATTCAAGAGTCCTTCGCCTGCCGCCATGGCACCTTTGTTTCGGGAGTCTTGGCAGCTTCGAGGGATTCCGTTGCGCCTGGGCTCTGCCCCGGTTGCCGTTTCGTAGTCCGGCCCGTCTTCGCTGAGGCCGGTGCCCTCGCCCGTACTCCTCAGGCCTCCCCCGATGAGCTGGCCCATGCGATTGAGGAGGTCGTGGCGCAGGGCGCCCGCCTGATCAACCTGAGCCTTGAACTCCGACAGGCGGGCCAGGGAAGAAGAGGCGAAGCGCGCCTGCGCCAAGCCTTCGAAATGGCCTTTCAGCGCGGCGTCCTGCTCATTGCCGCCTCCGGAAACCAGGGCAAGGTGGGGAGGACTCCCTTTTTGGACCATCCTTGGGTCATCCCGGTGGCAGCCTGTCATCCGCCGGGAATCCTGAGCCGGGGCTCGAACATCGGATTGCGGATCGGGCAAAGGGGCGTCATGGCACCCGGCTCCGGAGTCATCAGCCTGGCGCCGGGAGGAGGATATGCCCGGCTGGAAGGCACCAGTGTGGCGGCGCCGTTCGTGACCGCCGCCCTGGCTCTGCTCTGGTCGCTCTTTCCGCAGGCTTCGGCGGCCATGGTCCGAGAGTCGATCTTGCCGCCCCGGAAGGGGCGCACAAGTGTGGTGCCGCCCCTGATGGACGCTCAGGCCGCCTGGTTCAGGCTGGCACAGCTGGCCCGGTAGAACATGTCTGAATAATCAGAATCGAAAGGAGAAGAAGTATGACTTCCACTGATCGCGTCGATATATCTTTACAGGAGAAACAACCGCCCCAGGCCGTCGATGAGGCTCCTGAGGGCAATCCGATCGGCCTGCCCGAACTGTCCGAAAGCGCGGGGGATCCGAACGGCAGTCTTGCCATTCCGGCATCCGAGCAGGGCTGCGGGTGCAAGAGCGGCCCAGTCGACCTTCCGCCGGCCTTCGTTTACGCTGTTGGGATCATCGAACCACGCTTTTCCAGCTTGGGCATCGAGAAGGAGTTTCTTCAGGCAGTCAAGCAAGGAGAAACGGCCGATCTCACCATGGCCGATGACCGGAGGGGAGATCTGGTCGAACTGACCGAATCCTGGATCTCCCCCTACCTGGACGATCCGGAGGCCTATCTGCACAAGCTTCAAAGCGAATCAGGC
>JANQFM010000207.1 GCA_028277865.1 Acidobacteriota bacterium | reverse complement strand
TGGCTCTGTCCACGGCATATCCGAGAAGCAGTGCGCCATCGCCATGCACGCCTTCGGCAGGATTTTCGAGTCGCTCTCCGAGTCCGAAGCCCTGCACCGCTATTGGGACAGTCTGGGAATCGGCAGAAAAAAGCCCGGACAGCCGTGACTGCAGCGTTTTTGGGCTTGCAGGTTGTCGCAGCCTAGAAAGATCCCGTCCGGGCGGAACTAGAAAGCGGAGCAGTGTGGACTGCGCTCTTTGCAGTCCAATTGTAAGGTTGTGATTGCTTGGCTTGACAAGGCTGTTAAACTTTGACGGCACACTGGAGAGCCGCAAAAGTTTTGAACGCTCGAATACTCAATCGGCGCTGGAGGCCGACGAAGGATTTTTACAGAATCACAGCAGAAGAATCCTGCACTGCAAACCGATCTAGCCCGGAATTCTCTCGGTTTGCCTGCTGCGGTGCCGCAATCATCCGCCCTGGCTGCGTTGCGCTCGGTCGGCCTGCTCGACGTACAGACAGCACGCCTGCGCGGGCCTTCTTCGCGACGCCTTGCCTGGGCGGCCCTTGCGGCTCCTCGCGACGACAACCCGTGAGAAATCCGGGCTAGGCGAGCGCCTGCCCGGAACCCACCGCTACTATGTGATTAGGCTGGGCTTCTGGACTGCGCTGTTTCTGAGCCGCAGCTACAACCGGCTGCTCATGGCATGCGGCCTGGATGATCGGTTCAATCCCCGCCTTGCCTATGCTGGCCCGAATCCGATATCTTGGGTCCAAAACTGTTAGGGAAGGGGCATTGTCCAACGATCGGATGGGCCTATGAACTCTTCAGGCCGGGGCACCAGGTTTTATCCGGATCCTCTGCAACGCCTCGGCGTCCTCAATCCTGCCAACTGGATTCTGCCTGCCACAGCACTGTCGATCCTCTCTCCCTTGGCCCTGCTGATGGTAACGGGACTGCTGATGGCAAACGAGGGGTTGTGGACGACTTGGCGGCTGAAGCTTCCCTTTTTTGCGGCCGGAATCCCCGCCATCGCCGCCCTGTTGCTTTCTTGGTTGGTGGCCTGGCGCTGCAGTCGGCGACCGGGACGGCTGTGGCCCCGGTTGTGGGTCTCCATGCTGGCCTTGGCCAGCGCAGCCCTGGCGCCCCTGGCTTTTCTTTACGGTTCGCAATCCCCCCCATTGGCTGCACTGAGCTGCGGAATGCTGGCCGCAGCCGTGTTCCTTTTGCCCCGCCTGCTGCGACTGCACCCCGATTCCTCCTGGATCGGACGGATGGGGCTGGTCTTGCTTATGCTGCTGGCCCTGTTGCTCGTTTCCCTCATGGCAACCCTCACCAGCCTGGCCGCCCATGAAGTGTTCGATCACTTGGGAGGCCGATATGCCTGAGCGGGGACGCGGCAAGGGCCAGGCACCTTCACGATCGGAATCCCCACAGCCCGACGGGCCGGAATCACGAATAGAGGACGATCCGGTCGACCTGGATTTGCGCTTGCCCAAGGTATCCCCCATTATCATTGACAGCCACCCCAATGTGAAAACACTGGGCGAGGACGGCTTGCCGGACCTCCCGTCGGCGGATTGGCAAGGCCCTGGCCAGCCGCATGCAGCTTCACCATGGATCGAAGGCCAGCCGCCTGCGGCGCCCCTGCAAAAGAAGCTGGAGCGCCCTGACCCGCCTGCAATGGACCCGTCAGCCATCGATACCCCTCTGATCCGCCCCTTGATGCGCCGCAGCCCCCCGCCTCTTCCCCTGGAGCCCGGGGGCATGCGAATGGGCATTTTGGGTGGAAAAGGTTCGGGAAAGTCCTACTTGCTCCAGTCCCTGATCTACCGCACTCAGGCAACCGGCCAGAGCGGAGCGCTGTCGCTTTACCTGAGAGGCGGCAAGGTGCACGCTTATCAGGCCGAGAGCGGCCAGGAACGGCTGGAGCTGATCTCCACTCAAAAGCTGATCCAGGCCTACCGGTCCTGGACCCGTCTGAGCTTCACCCAGCGCGACCACCAGGCCTGGTACCGCCTGGCGCTGACTTTCCGGCGCGGTCTGCTGGGCCGCAGCGCTTCGACCTTGCACATCGACTTCATGGACTCTTCGGGCGAGTACCGCGAAATGAGCCTCTCGGAGGATACCCATGAAGAATGGCGCCACGCTTTTCTCGATGTGGGCGTGATTGCCTTCTGCCTGCCCCTGTGGGCCGTATTTCCGGCCTCGGGGCTTCATGACAAGGATCTGCAGCAGCGGGAACGGTTCCTGCAGGGATTCGACGCCGTGGTGCGCAATTACCGGACCTTGCTCGAATACGAATACCAGCGTCCCAAAGTGCGCAGCCTTTTGCTGCTCACCATGGCCGACGACCGGAGGGGAGATCTGGTCGAACTGACCGAATCCTGGATCTCCCCCTACCTGGACGATCCGGAGGCCTATCTGCACAAGCTTCAAAGCGAATCAGGC
>JANQFM010000189.1 GCA_028277865.1 Acidobacteriota bacterium | reverse complement strand
TGGAAGGCCTGGCCAGCGATTTCATGCACCGCTACGATTTGATGGGCGAACCCTTCCGCCTGGATCTGATTGCCGTCGAAACCTCGGACTTCCGCAGCTGCGAACTCAGGCACTACCACCTGTGAGGGGCGTTTCGCGCCAAGCCGCAAAGTCCAAAGAGCGCCTGAGCTGATCAGAGTTCCTTCAGTGTTTCCCGGATGATCGCCAGCCCTTCCTCCAGGTCTCCCATGGGGATGTTCAGGGCGGTTCTAAAGCGGATGGAGTGGGTTCCTGAGCCCAGGATCAGCAGGCGGCGATCGAACAGCTTGAGGCGGAGCCGACGGCGCAATTCGGATGAGGGAAGATCGAAGGCGCACAGCAGCCCCTGTCCGCGGGCATTGGAAACCAGATGGGGGAATTCCTGCTGGATCTCCTCGAGTTGGCGGATCAAGAAATCACCGCTATGGCGAACTTGGTCGAGGATCTTCTCTTCTTCATAGATCCTCAGATACATCGAACAGCGCACCATGTCCACCAAGTTGCCTCCCCAGGTGGAGTTGATGCGGCTGGAGACGTGAAATACGTTGTCAGCCACCTCATCCAAGCGTTCACCTGCAAGGGCTCCGCACACCTGGGACTTCTTGCCGAAAGCCAGCAGGTCGGGTCGGATCCCGAAGTGTTCAAAGCACCAGAACTTGCCGCTTCCCCCAAAGCCGGTCTGAACTTCGTCGTAGACCAGCAAAACGTCCCGTTCATCGCAAATGCGCCGGATGGCCTGGTGAAACTGGGGACGAAAATGATGGTCGCCGCCCTCGGACTGAATGGGCTCCAGGATGATGGCTGCCACGTCATCGGGATCCTGATCGATGGCAGCTTCGATCTGCTGCAGAGCCTCGGCTTCAACTCGCTCAACCAACTGCAGATTGTCTCCCTCCAGCGGAAACGTGCACTTGGGGTTGATGATTCGAGGCCAGTCGAACTTGAGGAAATAGTCCGTCTTGCCCGGATCTGTATTAGTCAGGCTGAGGGTGTAGCCGCTGCGGCCGTGAAAGGCGTCCCGGAAGTGGATGACCTTGTAGCCCTTCTCCCCCACGCCTTTGGCCAAGTTCTTGCGCACCTTCCAGTCAAAGGCCGCTTTCAGGCAATTCTCGACCGCCAGTGCGCCACCTTCGATGAAAAAGGCGTACTTGAAGAAGTCCCGTTTGGCGATGCGTGCAAAGGTCTCGACAAACTCCAGCATCTCCCAGCTGTAAAGGTCGGAGTTGGAGGGCTTGTTGATGGCGGCCCGGCCCAGCCGGTCGACAGCTTCGGGCGACGAAACGACGGGATGGTTGTAGCCCAGCGGGCAGGTGGCAAAGCAGGTAAAGAAGTCCAAGTAGCGGGTATCCCTTTTGGCATCGTAGATTCGTGCGCCCCGGCTTTTGCTCAGGTCGGCCACGATGTCGTAGCCGTCCACCAGCATGTGGCGGCCCAGATCCTTCAAAGCCCGGGCAGGATTGATTTTCAATGCACTCGTTTCCATCTCGTACCTTCCTTCGTATCTTCCAGGATGATTCCGGATTCGAAGAGCTCGTCCCGGATCTGATCGGCGCGCTGGAAGCTGCGTTGCAGGCGGGCTTGGCGGCGCTCTTCAATCAGCTCCCGGATGCGGCGATCCTGCAGCTTCGCCTCTTCGATCTGGAATACATCGAACATCTGGTTGGCATCACCGAACAGTTTCAGGATCTCATCCCGGTTGCTGCTTCCCACTTCCTGACGGTCCAGGTCGATGTTGCAGTTACGGATGAACTCAAAAAGGGCGCCGAGCGCTTCAGAGACGTTCAGGTCGTCGTCCATGGCGGACTCGAAGTCCTGGCGCGCCTGGCTGGTTTTGTCGCTCAGGCTTGGATTGGCCTGCAATCCATCGGGGACGGAGCGGATCTTCTGCAGGAAGCCGTCGATCCTGCGCAAGGCGGATCGGGCCTGCTCCACTCCCTCGAAGGTGAAGTTGAGCTGCTTGCGGTAGTGGACCGATTGCAGCAAGTAGCGAATGGCCAGCGGGTTGCAGCCTTTTTCCAGCAAATCGCGAAGGGTGAAGAAGTTGCCCTTCGACTTGGACATCTTCTCGCCTTCCACGATCAGATGGGCCGCATGCACCCAGTGCCGGACGAAGGGCTTTCCGGTGGCCCCCTCGCTTTGGGCGATCTCGTTCTCGTGATGGGGAAAGATCAGGTCGACTCCGCCGCAATGGATGTCGAAGCTCTCTCCCAGGTAGAGCATGCTCATGGCCGAGCATTCGATGTGCCAGCCCGGCCTGCCCCTTCCCAACTCGGTGTCCCAGAAAGCCTCCTCTCCTTTGCAAGCCTTCCAGAGGACGAAGTCGCGAGGATTTTCCTTGCTGTACTCGTCCGAGTCGATACGCCCTCGGGCGGCAGCGCTGTCCAGCTCGACGCCTGATAGCTTGCCGTAGTCTGCAAAAGCTCCTATCCGAAAGTAGGTCGAGCGTCCGCTGCGGTAGGTGAGGTTCTTCTTTTCCAGCCGCCGAATCAGCTCCACCATGGCCTCGATGTGCTCTGTGGCCCGGGGCATTTCGTCGGGCTGCTGAATCCGGAGCGTCCGCATGTCCTCCAGAAACGCCGTCAGGTACTTTTTGCTGTACTCCCGGATATCCATCCCCGCATCTTGGGCATTGGCAATGATCCTGTCCTCGACGTCGGTAATGTTCATCACGTGGTGCAGGCGGTAGCCCTTGTAAAGGATGTAGCGGCGCAGGACGTCTTGGAGGACGAAGGTCCGGAAGTTGCCGATGTGGGCATAGTGGTAGACCGTCGGCCCGCAAGTGTACATGCGGACTATCCCCGGATCGATGGGCTGCAGCGGTTCGACTGACTGAGTCAGGCTGTTGTTAAGCTTCAATGCCATCCGGCGGCCATCTTATCTGAAACGCCGGTTTGCGTGAAGTGACGGACAAAGGGCAGGAGGCAGCCACGCGGTTCTTAAGCCCTGCAAGAGATGATTTTTCATTTTCACTGCAGCAGAACAGAGGTGTTCAATGACGATTAAGCTACTGTAAACAATAGAGTTGATCCCGATCTGGACGAGAAAATAGCGGGATTTCTCTTAACGGGCGCTCTCAGGTTCTTTGAGCTCGATGTAGGCTTCCAGCGGACTTGTGAGGCGCTTCACGACGTAGATGAACGCACCGGTGAGCAGCAGGTTGAAAGCGAGGCTCAGCATCGCTACAGTCACAATTGGTCCGCCGATTCCGTAACTCAGGGATATCACCAACACGCCCGCGCCCACTTCGCCGCGGGGCCACATGCCGATCGCGACGGCCAGTCGCTCTCGCCAGTGCGCTTCTCTTCGATAGCAGAACGCAGGGAACATCTTGCCGAGATTGGAGATGAGAGTGATGACCAAGACGTGCAGCATGATCTGAGCCCAGCTCAGCGGCGGTTGCGTGGCGGTGATGCGTCCGATCTGTCGCGCCGCTCCAATTTCCGCTGCGGCGGCCTCAGCTGCAGGGACACCGGCACCGTGCAAGGTCGGCTCAACCGCTTCGGCCATCGCTCCTCCTTGCACCGCAGCGTCGCCGCTGAGAATTGTGGGCATGGAAAGGCCCACGAGCACCATGAAAACGGCGGCGACGATCACTGACACACTCTTTTCGACCGGCGTTTCAATCTCTGGATGCACCTCGTCCGGATGCACCTCCTTCTTCCCCGATCCATGATTCGACCCGCTTTTTGGATAGGCCATGACGCAGCCGAGCACAAATGCCGGCAGCAGCACCTCGATGTGAATCGGCACAGATTCGTCTATTATTTTGGAGGTTCGATAAACCACCTCGCTGATAGCGGTGATTCCTGCGGCGTAGGCGAGAACCCAAGGCCAACTAACGGGAATGCGGATTCTGTGGAGGAGGAAATAGGCAATCGCAAGCATGGCCGCCATCACGACTACGATCAGGCCGAGCTGCCATGCCAGCCCGACCATAAGCATCTTGAGTGGAATCATCAGCAGCACGGTGTCCAAATCGTCAAAGATGGCTAGAATTCGGGCTTTGCTGAATAGCCAGGTCGCGCCCAGGCCGGCTGCGGCTAGCATGGAAAACAGCACTCCGGCGGATGTCGGTGCTGCGAAGCGCCCTGCCAGCAGAGTCTCCTGCCAGGCCGCTAGGCTTCCCCACGAGTCCGGCGGAAGCAGAACGAATACGAAATAGATTGTGACAAACAACCAGGGGAAGCTCGCCGCTGTGAAGGCAACGACATAATCCCAGCCGTACTGCCTGAGGTTGGACTTGTCGATGTCGAACTCATAGCCGACACGAATCATGATGAAGGAAAGGCCCACCATGGTCAGGATGCGAACGACATCGCCTACCTTGTCGTATCCTGAGCCGACTGCATCAGGCAGCCACTGCGAACCCAGCAGACCCAAAAGCAGCAAAAAAGAGAACAGCAGCACTTTTCGCATAGTTTCTTCCGGTTTTCACTTTCGTGAGGCGAGCTATGGTGTGTCACGCCAAGTCTAAAGCCCCTAACGAGGCATAGCCTCAGACCGATCGCAGAAGGGTTCCGGGCTCCAGGTTCCGGGTTCCGGG
>JANQFM010000186.1 GCA_028277865.1 Acidobacteriota bacterium | reverse complement strand
CCAGAATCGCGGCAGCCGCTACGAAGTCGATCTGGGCAAGCTGCCCTTCCTGCACCGGGCCTCTATCGCCAACTGCCAGGGTGTCGGGTCGCTGGCCGATGCCCGCCTGCTGAGAAAGCTGGGCTGGACACGGGAGGAGCAGATGCAGGAGGTCCGGGAGGCGCTGCGGTTTGCTCTCGAACTGTGACCAGACCGGGAAGCCGTCAGTTGCTAGTTGTCAGTTCTCCAAGGTGAAGCGATCTGCCGACCCGGCTTGTTCCTGATTGCTGACTTTGGATCCCTGATCCGAGCTGGCTCTGTCGATCGACGCCCGCACCGGAAGACTGCAGCTCTCCGTCTCCCCCGCCTGGATGCACGATCTTGAGCCGGTCATCGCCGGCGCCGGGTTCGCCCAGGGCCGGGGGGTGATGCTCTCCGAGCCGGTGGCCTCCAACTCTCCCATATGGGGGTCCGGGCAGGACTGGGCCACCCGCTACCCCTCCGAGCCCTGGGACCGCTGGACGCGCCTGCTGTCCCGGCTCCCCTTTCGGCGCCCCGACCCGGACGCCAGCTACAACCCCGATCCCGCACGCGGGTTCTGGGGCCGACCATGCCGTTTGGACAGACGGGATTGTCTGCGGCTCCAGCAAATCCGCCGCAGCGGAGATGCTGAGCTGTTTGCTCTACGGCTGCAGCATTGAGTCGGGAAGCGCCCTGGCGGGCAATCCCTTGCTGGCCATCGATCCGCCGGGCAGCGGAAACGGATCCCTGGGCAGCCTGCTTCTCTCGCTGGCTCAGGGGACGGCCCGGAATCGGGCTCTGGCGATGTTCACCAGCACCTTCGATGCGGAGGAGATATCCAAGTGGACCTTCCAGGTGGAGTGCCGCCGGGAGTTCCAGGAGGACTATTTCCTGGAATCGGAGCACTTCGTCGAGGTGATCCGCTTCCGCAGCCGCATCCTGTCGGGGATCTTCCGGCTCATGGCCCGAAAGGTGGTCCCCAGGCTGGACGAGCGGCGCGTGCTGGTGCTGGACAAGCTCAGCAAGCACCACCCAGGCCATCCCCGAAACCAGCTGGATCCCTTCCTGGCGCTGGTGACGGTCATCCTGCAGGCGCTGCTGGGATCCCTGCACGGGTCGAGCGACCGAGGCGAGTACGAGGCCTGGCGGCTGATGAGCGGCTGGATCGAGGAGCAACAGTGAGATTTTCGCGCCAAGACGCCAAAACGCAGTGTGAGATCCCCCTCCGAAGCCCCGGAACGGGGTGGAGGCGTCTAGCCTGAGGTGCAAACCCCAGGAATCGCCGGAAAGAAGATCTGGAGCTTGCAGAGGCGGTGCCGTCCCGTGTCGTTGCAGCGTCGGGGGGATTCTGAATACCTGGGGTTGGCACGCCAGGCTACATGATGCCGTCCCTACGGGACTCTGAAAGGATGCGGAGCTTCCGGATCTGAAGGAAAGGAAACGGGGGCTCCACCGAACGGAGCGCCCGCATCTTGCGGGCTCTGGCTCTGGGGTTCCCGGTCCTCGTCAGCCGAGCAGAGCCAAACTCCAGAAGCCCGCAAGATGCGGGCGCTCCCGGCGGATGGTTTCCGGCGGATCCGGTGCTGACAACTGACAACAGGAAACTGGCAACTGAACCATGAACTTCACCGAGCGGCTGTTCCAAGAGACCGACGTCCGGAGCTTCTACGGGCAGCATACGAAGCTGCGCAAGTTGCCGGGGAAGCCCGAGTGCGAAGGGCTCTGTCCCCTTCACGAAGAGAAGACGCCCAGCTTCTTCGTCAACATTGACAGCGGCTCATTCAAGTGCTTCGGATGCGGGAAGGGCGGCGGCCCCGTCCAGTTCGAAGCCAAGCGGCTGGGGATCTCGACCGAGGAGGCCTGCAGGCGATTGGCTCAGGAGTACGGGATCGGGAAGGTCTCACGCAAAGTCGCAAAGACGCAAAGACAAGAGCGCAAAGAAGAGGATTCCCCTCCCCAACTGCGAAACTGCGAACCGCGAACTGCGAACAGAGATCCTTTCTGTAATTCTCTCCCAGGGCCGCCCCCTCGACGACCAGGCCGTCGCATTTTTCGCCCGCCGCAAGATCCTGGCCGAAACGCTGGACCGCTTCCGGATCGCCTTCCTGCGAGAGCCCACCAAGGCCGCTCAGCAGCTGGTGGACAGATTCAGCGGCGACAGCCGGAAGAGGCGCGAGAAGGCGCCTGGAGCATCCTGTCCAAGTGGCTCAAGGACCAGACCGAGGCGGCCGAGGAGACGGCCCGCGGCGCCAACGCCGCCCTCTACCTGCTGGACGCCCTGTCGCGCGAGATGGCGGTGAGCCGGGACGATTTTGAGGCGGAGTACTACCTGGGCTGCACGCGCCAGGTCAGCGAGCTGGGCAAGACGACGGCGGTGAGCTTGGAAGCCAGCTCCAAGCAGCTGCTGCGCGCGTTTCAGAAGACCAAGAGCCGCAAGGCCCGCTACGTGCCGCTGTCGGACTTTGCGGTGGAGTGGCTGCGCTCCCTGGTACGAGTGATGGACCGCCCCGAGGTCTTCATTTGCATGCGCACGCGGCGCCCCTGGAGGGATCCCCGCGAGGCCTTCGCCGCCGGCAAGAAGAAGGCTGGATTAAACTGGGTAGGCCTGCACGACCTGCGCCACTTCCGGGCCACCCAATGGGTGATGCAGGGATCGACCTGCGCACCGTCAAGGAGCTGCTGGGCCACGCCGACATCCAGACGACGATGCGCTACGCCCACTTCGACCGCAAGCACGCCTTTGCGGCGGTGAAAAGCGTCCAGCGGCTGGAGGCTGCGGAGGCGGAGTCGATTGCGGCACAGGCATCAAACAGGCATCAGCCGGAAGCGGGAGCTGAACGGGGGTCCGATGGATCGTCGTAAGTTGTTGAAAAGGCTGGTGCGAAAGGGGGGACTCGAACCCCCACGGGGTGTTACCCCACCAGATCCTAAATCTGGCGCGTCTGCCAGTTCCGCCACTTTCGCACCCAACACCCGCTTGGGCATTGTAGCAAAGGTGGCACGCGGGTATCCTGACTCGGATCCCCTTCCAGTGGATGACTGACTGCCCCTCCTAAAAGAGGCCGAATGATACAGGCCGGGCTTTTCTAGGATGCCTACAGAATCGCCTCAGCTTGGATCAACTCCGCCCAGTCCTTCATTATGCCCAGAAAGACTGTTGAATGCAGAACTATTTTCCTTTAACCCACCCCTATAGTAAATGCAATTCAAACGGATGATCCAATTTATTGGATCATCATAGCGTTTCTTGGATCTGAGTTGCCTCAATGGCCTTTCGGGAATTGCAGGCAAATGGCGATAATACACTGGAAAACCGCAACTTAACAATCTTTTTAGATGGGATGGCTGCTGCGGCACCACAATTGCTTTAGTTCACGGTAAAGCGTGTAGTTTGTTGCGGGCAATCGTATTTTGACAATAGTCGTGTCAGCTTGGCAGATGGTGAAGGGACGTCATGGGGTTTCCCTTCTTGCTCGGGCCGGAGGGGCGTCCGGTACGGAGTCCGCTGCCTGATCCAGGCTCGGCGCGTATTTGGTTGCTCGCTGCAGCTACATTCGAAGCATCGAGCGCGATTCGCAGGGCTCCCTTACTGCTCGCCGGTCTGGGGACGCGAATCGAGTTTTCGCCGTGTTTCGAAACTTGTTTGCTCTGTCCGGCTTGTCAGCTAGGGGGCCGGGCAGCCTAACGCACTAACTAGGGAGGTTCAAAATGAAGAGAAAGCGGATTGCCTGTGCCGCTTTGCTTGTAGCGCTGTGCCTGGCCGCTACGGCGCTGGCACAAACTTCTTTCACCCGCCTGTCGGGCACCGTCAAGGACTCCACCGGGGCTCTCGTCCCGGGCGTGACTTTGACCCTGACCCGAATCGACACCGGCGCCGAACTTCAAACGTTCAGCAACGACCAGGGCGCCTACGTTTTCGGGACCATCCTTCCCGGAATCTATGAACTGAAGGCCGAGATGGAGGGATTCAAGACAGCCGTCTACCACGACATCCGCCTGGTCATCCAGAGTTCCCACCGTCAGGACATCCAAATGGAATTGGGTGAAATCTCGGAGCTGGTAACCGTCACTGCGACCAGTGAAGTCGTTCTGCAAAAGAGCGACGCCACGGTGGGCAACACCATCGAATCCAAACGGCTCACCAAACTGCCCAACGCCACCCGCGCCGTCATCACGCTCTTCAGCCTGCAGCCGGGTACTGCGCCGGACGGTGCGGGCACGACTGTCACCGGAAGCCGCCGCGACCAGCAGACTTTTCAGCTGGACGGCATCGACGTCTCCGACAATGTGATCGGTGCCACCCGCACCGCCATCCCCACTCCCACGGAGTCGGTGGAGGAGTTCCGGGTGGCCGTGGCCAACCCCGATGCCAGCTTCGGCCGCTCGGCGGGCGCCAACGTGACTTTGGTGACCAAGCGCGGCACCAACAACTTCCACGGCTCGGCCTACTGGTATCATCAAAACGACAACCTCAACGCCACCCGCTGGAATGACAACCGGCGCAACGCAACCAAGCCGGAATTGCTGGACAACCGCTTCGGCTTCAGCATCGGCGGGCCCATCATCAAGGACAAGACCTTCTTCTTCTGGAACTATGAGGGCCGTCGGCTTCCCGGATCGGCCGCCATTACCCGGACTGTGCCCACCCAAACCATGCGCGACGGGCTGCTTCAGTTCCGAGACGGCGCAGGCGTGGTTCAAACCATCGACCCCATCGACTTCGATCCGCGCGGATTGGGCGCCAACCCGGCCATACTGGAGGTCTTCAGGGCTCTGCCCTTGCCCAACGCCTCGGGCGGAGACGGGCTGAACACGGGGGGATTCCAGTCCAACGTGGCCACGACCACCGAAAACGACTTTGCCGTCATTCGGGTTGACCATGAAATCTCCGACGGCTGGAACTTGGAAGCCAAGTTCGCCGGGGACCGGGTGCTGCAGAACACTTCAACCCAGGTCGATCTGACCAACTTGCTGGGAACCACCGAAAACCCGATCCGCTCCCGCAACGCCCTGTTGGGCCTCAACACCACCCTGACCCCCAGGCTCACCAACGAATTCCGTTTCGGCTGGGTCAAGGATTTCCGCCCCACTCAACGCAACCGGCCCACCGGCAACCTGCCCTGGCTGCCCGGCAACGTCAACGTGGCGCTGAACATCGCCCTGCAAAGCATCGACGAGCCGACCGACGTCGACACCCAAAGAGCCCGCATCCAGACCAGCAACTCCGACTACTTCCAGTTCGTCGACAACCAGACCTGGATCAAGGGCAACCATGTCTTCCAGTACGGCTTCGATGCACGGGTCATCAACTTCATCCACTTCAGGGACGACAAGGTGATCGGATCCATCGGACTGCCTGTGGCCGAGGTCGGCAACCTGCAGTTCACCTCCATCCCGCCCGAGCAGCGCCCCGGCTTTATCCAAAGCAGCGACGTCAGCCGCTACGACCAGTTTTACGCCTCGCTGCTGGGGATTGTCAGCAACGTCCCCTTCATGGCGGTGCGCGACGGCGGTCTGCAGCCCCTTCCGGTGGGATCAAGCCTGGAGGCCGACACCAGCCAGAACTACTTCTCCTTCTATTTCCTGGACACCTGGCGGGTGAAGCCCTCGCTGTCGGTCAACTACGGCCTGTACTATGGCTGGACCACGGCGCCCATCGAGAAGGAAGGCAAGCAGACCATCGCGGCCCTGGCCGACGATACCAGCTCTTTCCTGACCCGCGACAACTATCTGGTGCCCAAGCTGGACAGCTCTCTGAACGGAAGCATCTTCAACCCCGATGTGGCCTTTGTTCCCATCAATGATTCGGGGCGAAACGCCGCCTTTGACACCGACTTCCGAAACCTGTCGCCGCGCGCGGCAGTGGCCTGGAACCCCTCCTTCCAGGGAGGCTTTTTCGGCAAGCTCTTCGGCGACAAGAAAACGGTGCTGCGAGGCGGCTACTCGCTGCTGTGGGACCGCACTAATACGGTCCAGACGGTGATCATCCCCACCTTGGGAATCGGCTTTGCCCAGACGATCTCCGACCGCAGCCCGGCCAATGCCGACGGCGATCCATTCCGGGTCGGCGTTGACGGCCCGATCAACGTACCCACTTTCGGCCCGGCCCAATCACCAGTCATTCCGGGAGTGATCTTCTCCGAGCTGCTTTCGTTCTCGGTGGATCCGGCCATCCAGGTTCCTTTCAACCACGTCCTCGATTTCACCATCCAGCGCGAGCTGCCCAGCAATCACATCCTCGAGGTGGGCTACATCTCACGCATGGGCCGCGACCTTTACCAGAGCCTCAACCTGCAGCAGACCCCCTTCTTGGCGGTCGATCCGATCTCGGGGCAGAGCTTCGCCCAGGCCTTCGACGCTTTGGCAGGCGAACTGCGCAACGGCGTGCCCCCCGGCAGCGTTACGCCTCAGCCCTTCTTCGAGAACGCCCTGGCCGGCACGGGAGTTGCGGGAACGGCCGGCCTGGCGGCGGCCAGCACCTCGAACATCATCAACGGGAACTTGAACAACCTATTCCAGACCATCGACATCCAGCGCTTTTTCTCCGGGCTGCAGCCCTTCAACAACCTGCAGTCGCTGGACCTGTTCATCCGCACGTCAGGGGGGCGCTCCAATTACCACGCTTTCGTGTTCACGCTGCGCAAGAACTTCTCCCACGGCCTGGTCTACGACTTCAACTACACCATTTCGAAATCGCTGGACCAAAACGGCGCCTGGCAGAACAGCGCCGGCCAGGTTCCCAACAGCTTCAACCTGGATGCGGGATACGGACCCTCCAACTTCGACCTGACCCATATCGCCAACCTCAACTGGGTCTATGAGCTTCCCTTCGGCGTCAATCGCAGATTCTCGGCCACGGGTTTTTGGGACAAGCTGATGGGCGGCTGGTTCACTGCTGGAGTCCTGTCCATGCGCAGCGGCCAACCCGTCCTCTTTAGCCAGGGAGGCCAGGTCTGGGGCGGCGGCGCCATTTTCGGCAATGCTGTCGGCGGCATCCCGACGTCCGATATTTCCCGTTTCGGCAACGGCGTCAACAGCAACGTGACGGGCTCCAACGGAGTTGGCACCAACAGCAGCGCGGCCAACGGGGGCACAGGATTGAATCTGTTCTCCGATCCCGAGACCGTCTTCAACAGCTTCCGCCGCATCAATATCAGCACGGACACGCGTGACGGACGCGGCGCCATCCGCGTACCGCCTCGCTGGGACCTCAACCTCTCCTTCGGAAAGGAGACCACCATCGTCGCTCTTGACAACCCAGTGACCCTCACCTTCTCCCTCGACTTCATCAACGCGCTCAACAACGTCTACTACACCAATCCCACCTTCTCCTTCACCAACCCGGCCGCTTTTGGTACTTTCAACACCCAGGCCAACAATCCGCGCACCATCCAGTTCGGTCTCAGGATCGACTTCTAGTCAATTCGGATCGAACGGCCCAATGTGTGGGGGCTCCTGATCAGGGAGCCCCCAACGAAATCATGAGGCTCAAAAGGGGATCCCGCGATGAGCAAGCGACTTCTGGTTGTTTCGGTGGTTGGGCTGACCCTTGGTGGCAGCCTTTCGGCGCTTCAGCAGACCCAGACTCCGGCGCAGCGCGGCTCGGAGCCCAATCCCAGGCGTATCGGCGTTCCCAAGATGATCCATCTGGCGGGCCGGGTTGTGCTTGATGACGGCTCGCCGCCTCCCGAAGAAGTCCAGGTGGAGCTGCTTTGCGATGGGCAATCGGTGCGCCTTGTATCGACGCAACGCGACGGCACTTTTTCAACCCAATTGGGTGGCCACCGGCCCCCGGGGCCCTCTGAAATCCGTTCCGGCACATATGGCAACAGTGTGGCCGGGGACCCCCGCGGCCGGGACGCGGGATTCCTCGATCAAGGAGGAGTGGGCAGCCTCAGGTCGGTCGGGCCGGGCAGGGTTGATCTGACAGGCTGCCAATTCCGAGTCATTCCTGTGGCCGGATTCGAATCCACCTCACTGCAACTGGGCATCCGCAGCGCCCTGGGCAAGCCCGATGCTGGAATCATCACTTTGAATCGGGTGGAGGGCGTAAAGGGGACGAGCGTCAGCTTCAACACCCTCAAGGCACCTGCGAAGGCTGCCAAAGCTTATGAAAAAGCCAAGAAGGAGCTGACGAAAGAAGAGCCCGACCTTTCCAGAGTGTCCAAGGAGCTGGAAAAGGCGGTCAAGGCTTATTCGGAATTTTCCGCTGCCTGGTCACTTTTGGGAGAGACTCGAATGCATGCCGGCAAAGCCGGCAGGGCCCGTGAGGCCTTCGAGAAGGCCATCGCAGCCGATCCCGAGTACATCCGGCCCTACCTGGGGCTGGCCCGCCTGGAACTGAGGCAAAAGAACTGGGAAGGCGCCGGCCGGCTTGCTGAGCGCCTGCTGGAGCTGAACCCCAATGTCCCCGAAAGTCATTACATCCGGGGTGTGTCGAGCTACTACCTGGGAGAGCAGGAATCAGCCAAGCAAGCCTTCCGGACGCTGCAATCCAGGGGTGCTGCCAAGACTTACCCGATGTCGCATTTCCTGCTGGGGATGATCCAGGCCAGGCAAGGGGAGATCCCTGCTGCTGCTGCTCAGTTCAGGAGTTATATCGAACTGGCGCCCCAGCCGGATCCTCAAGGGCTGATCGAAAAGCTGAAGATGCAGCTATCGACTTGGGAGGAGCAGGGGCTGATCGAAAAGCAAGAATAAGGGTTTCGCGAAAAGACGCAAAGAGCGCGAAGGGTACCTTGCCATTCCTAATTCTGCGTACTTTGCGCCTTTGCTTCTTTGCGCGAAACTCTGAAGGGCTTTTCGATGGTCAGGCTTTGGCCGCTGATCTTGTCTTCGACCTGGATGCGCAGTTTCAGGGACGGGCTGCTTGTCTTTCTCAGGCTCAGGTACTCCAGCAAGACCACCCTTTGATTGGAGACGTAGGCCGCCCGGCTTCCTCCGGTGTCCTTTTTTTCCTCTGCAACCTGACCGTTTTCGATGAGTTGGTAGGTGAGGTCCAGTTGAGGCATCTGGGTCGATGAGTCGATGCCGGCATTGTAGAGCTGGAAATAGAACATGGAGTGCTTGGTCTCAGGCGGGAGGACTTCCCCGATGCGGGGCACCACTTTCATGGTTCCGAGCACGAACATCTCCGGCAGTTCGCCCGTGTCGATCTCTTGGCTGAGGGGCTGGACCCGGTCGACCAGGATGACCGGGCTGGCGGTCAACTGGCCCTGTTGAATGCGGGGAATCAGGAAGCCCGCTTGGGCGGTGCCCAAACGCCCTGCGTTGCTGTCCTCCAAGATCAGGTCCAGGCGGTAGCGGCCCGGATCCAACAACAGCATCTTCTGGTAGAGCGACCGTCCCTGCAGAACAGCTTCTCCTTGCTTGGCCTGGACGATTTCGTCTTCGAAGATGGAGACGATGCGGCCTTGCAGGTTTTTGACCCGTCCAAAAAGATTGATGCCGGCTTGCCCTCCTTTGCCGTCCTCTCCGAAGTGAAGATCGCTATTGTCGATGGACACCGTCAGGGGCACCAGGGCTTTGTCGTCCAGCCGCAGCCAGTCGACCCGGTATTGAAAGGGAAACTGATCGTAGCGGACGTTGGCATCGATCACTTGCTGAAGTCGCTTGTTGCGGATCTCGGGATTCTTTTGCAGCTGTGCCCAGCGGCGCAGCTTGACGAAGGGCAGGTCGCGGCGATGCAGCAAGGGGGAATTGACGTCCACGATGCCCAGCGGTGCGCTGACGCGGTCAAAGCGGCTGGTGATGCCGTCGAGTTCGTCCTGGGTGCTGCCATGGCCCGGCGTGAAAAGAAAGGCGTCCTTGTCGTTGGGATTGATGGAGATGCGGTATTCGTTGGTGAAATTCTTGTCCACGAACTCGATTTCGATGTCGTCGCCGACGCCTTCGATGTGGGCGTACCACCACTTTTCGAAAGGAAAGACGGTCGTTTCGCCGCCCCCTTCGGAAGTCGGACGGCGGTAAGGCCCTCCGTAGGGTTGCCGCTCCTTGGAATCGGGCTCTCCAAAGCGGATATAGATCTTGCCGCGGTCGGTCTTCCAGCCGGGAACGCCTGAAAAGTAGCGCTCGTTGACATAGGCGATGCGGCGGTAGTGTTCGATCTTGAACTCGTTTTCGACGGTGGTGGGAGTCGGGTCGCGGCGGTGCCAGAATTGCTCGATGAACTGGTCTTTTTCTTCGCTTGTGGTCAGGCTGTCGAAAACGGCCTTTTCCTCAGGGGAGATGATGTAGACGACGTCTTCTTCAAGCCACTTCTTGTAGTAGCTGCCGGCTTCTTCCTGGCGGGCCTGCTCCTGGACGGATTTCTTCCCCTGGGAGGCCCATGCCGAGGGAGCTACGGACAGAACACCGGCTACTGCCAGAAGCAAGGCATACCGAGGCAATCTCCTGGGATGACAGGCCTTGGTGAGGTGGCGAAGATTCAAGATAGCTCCTCCTGACGAGTCCGGCTATTATACACTGGCGTTGGGCGGCCGACAGGGAAAGGCTCATCGAAGAGCGCGGTGAGGAGTACGTTCTTTTCGACATGTTTCACGCAGAGGCGCAGAGACGCTGAGAGAGGCGGAAGAGGGGAGAGGGAAGCGTCTGGGCCCTTTGGGGCTCTGTGGCAAACCACCATGCCGGATCTTTCGGTCGACATTGCGGGACAGAAGTTCAAGAATCCGGTGCTCACCGCATCGGGGACCTTTGGATATGGGCTGGAGTTTTTGCAATTCTTCGACATCTCCCGCCTGGGCGGCTTTTGCACCAAGGGGCTGTCGCGGCGTCCCCGGGCGGGCAATGCG
>JANQFM010000154.1 GCA_028277865.1 Acidobacteriota bacterium | reverse complement strand
TCACGGCGCAACTCGTCGTAGCCGATGTTTTTCATGGCCAGCTTGAGGGCCGCCGGGTAATCGCCGCTGTCGTACTCCCATCCCAGCACCGTCCGGTATGGGAAGGCATCGGGAGGGATGAAATTCTCCAGACGCAGCTGGGCCGGATCCTTGCCCACTTCGGCGGCCAGCACGTCCACCATGCGCTCGATGGCGTGGACCGCCTCGGTGACCCGGAAGGAGCAACGGTAGGCGATCCCTCCGGGAGGCTTGTTGGTGTAGACCGCGTCCACTTCGGCAAAAGCGGTCTCGAACTCGTAAGAGCCCGTGCAGACCGAAAAAAGCCCGGCGGGGAACTTGGAGGGGTTGCAGGCGGCGTCGGTGTAGCCGTGATCGGCGATGGTCTTGATGCGCAGAGCCTTCATTTTTCCCTGGCGGTCGGCGGCCAGTTCGGCGTGCATGTGGTAGTCGCGGGCAAAGGAGTCGGCCTGCAGGTTCTCCATGCGGTCTTCAATCCACTTGACCGGCTTTCCGGTCAGCACCGAGGCGGCCACCGCGATGACGTAGCCGGGATAAACGGGCACTTTGCCGCCGAATCCGCCTCCGATGTCGGGCGAGATGATGCGGATCTTCTCTTCGGAAAGGCCCACGTGGCCGGCCACCAGGGCAAAGACCGTACGGATGGCGTGGGGCGCCTGGGTGGTCATCCAGACGGTCAGCTTGCCCTCCACCGGATCGAATTGGGCCACGCAACCGCAAGTCTCGATGGAGGAAACGTGGATGCGGGGGATGTAAATGTCTTCTTCGACCTTCACTTCGGCTTCCTGGAAAGCTCGTTCGGTGGCCTCGCGGTCGCCCACCTCCCAGTGAAAGATGTGGTTGTCGGACTTGCCTTCCTTGTCGGTGCGCAAAACGGGAGCGTCCGGCTC
This sequence comes from Acidobacteriota bacterium, assembly GCA_028277865.1. GTDB lineage: Bacteria > Acidobacteriota > UBA6911 > RPQK01 > DATIPO01 > JANQFM01. Next base: position 1,717 of record JANQFM010000154.1, on the reverse strand, counting down.
CAAGCTCTTGAACGGGTCGACCACAACGGGAAGGGGGTCGTACTCCACCTCCACCGCCTCCACCCCGTCGGCAGCCGCATACCGGTCGGTGGCCAGGACGGCAGCCACCTCCTGGGACTGGTGCATGACCTTTTCGACGGGCAGGACCATCTGTGTGTCGGACATCAGGGTGGGCATCCAATGCAGGTTGTGAGCCTCCAGATCCTTGCCCGTGATCACAGCCGCCACGCCGGGGACGTCCAAGGCTGCCGCCGTGTCGATGCCCCCGATCTTGGCGTGGGCATAGGGGCTGCGCACTATGTCCAAGTAGAGCATGCCGGGCAGCTGAATGTCGTCCACGTAATTGCCCTTGCCCACCAGGAAGCGGGCATCTTCCTTGCGCTTGAGGCTATGCCCCATCCCCCCGATCTCAGCCGAAGTCCGGCAACTCATCCTTCACCTTCTTTCATCGGAAGTTTCACGCAGAGGCGCAAAGGCGCAGAGGAGGGCAAAAGAGCCAGAAACAGGAAATCCCTTGATCTGCTCTTATTTCCCTCATCTGCCTCTCTCTGCGCCTCTGCGCCTCTGCGTGAACCCCTCATTCGCTCTCTTTCATTCTGGCTGCCGCGTATTGGACGGCTTTGACGATGTTGACGTAGCCCGTGCAACGGCACAGGTTGCCCGAAATCCCCCAACGAATCTCCTCTTCCGTGGGATCGGGATTCTTCTCCAGCAACTCCACCGAGCGCATGATCATGCCCGGCGTACAAAAGCCGCACTGCAGCCCATGCTCTTCCTTGAACCCTTCTTGCAAGGGATGGTGCTTGCCGTTTTGAGCCAGCCCCTCAATGGTGCGGACTTCCTTGCCGTTGGCCTGAACGGCGAAAACCGTGCAGGACTTGACCGAGCGCCCGTTGAGCAGCACTGTGCAGGCGCCGCAATTGGTCGTATCGCAGCCGATGTGGGTGCCGGTCAGCCCCAGCACATCGCGGATCAGGTGAACCAGCAGCAGACGCGGCTCGACCTGGGCGCTGTGCTCTTGGCCGTTGATGCTGAGGCGGACGCTGGTTTTGCTCATTGATCTCCTCCTCCCGCCCGCTGCAGGGCACGTCGCAGCGCCCGCTTGGTCAATTCCCGGACCATGGCCCGCTTATACTGCACCGAACCCCTCAAATCGGGCGACGGATCGCAGTCCTCTGAGGCCATTTGAGCGGCTTCCTCAATGCTGCTTTCGTCGATTTGCTTTCCCCAAAGCGCCTGCTCGGAACGCTTGGCCTTCAGGGGTGTGGGACCGACGTTGGTCAGGCCTATTCCGGCTTTCCTGCAGCTGCCGTCCTCGTTCAGGAGCAGGTAGGCCGCCACACCGGCTACGGCAAAATCGCCCACCTTGCGTTCCAGCTTGAAATAAGCTCCTCCGCTGCGCGGGGACGGCACTGGGACGCTGATTGCGGTCAGGATTTCGGCCGGCTGCAAGGCGGTGACGAAAAAATCGATAAAAAACTCGTCGATGGGGATCACCCTCTGCCCGTCCGGCCCCGTTGCCTCGACAAATGCGCCCAAAGCCAGCATCACGGCGGGATGATCGTTGGCCGGATCGCCGTGGGCCAGGTTGCCCCCCACCGTGGCCAGGTTGCGCACCTGGGGATCGGCGATCTGCTGGGTGGCTTCGTAAAGGATGGGATAGCGGCTGCGGATCAGCTCCGATTCCTCCAGCTCCGCTTCGCGGGTCAAGGCGCCG
>JANQFM010000143.1 GCA_028277865.1 Acidobacteriota bacterium | reverse complement strand
CAGCCTGGCCTTCGGAGAGATCCGAGACCTTTCCATCCCCCGCATGATGCTGGCCGGATTTGTCCTCAACCTGGCGGGAGGAGGGTTGATCGCCCTGGTTTGTCGCTATCTTTTTCCGGCTGTGGTCGGGATCGGGTTGGTTGACTGAAAATCGGAAGCCGGTATCCGGCCCCCAATCGAAGCCAGCACTGCGATGGTGGCGCAAGGAGCCTTTGAAGAAGGTATGATCAGGACGAAATTCGTGAAAGGAGTGGGGGATGTATCGTAGCAAGGACATGCTTTTGACCGCCTTTGTATCAGCTGCCGTCAGCGCTGCAATCTCGGGAGGCTTTTTCTCTTCGCCGCCGGTTCGGGCCCAGGATCAACCGCAGGCGGAATCCGGGCAAGGGGCGGCAGAAAGAATCCGAGTCCGCGAGATCGAATTGGTCGATGAAGACAATGCTGTACGAATGCGCTTGGGAGTCTACGAACAAGGGCGGGCCAGCCTTTCCTTGATCGATCAACAAGGACGGCCCAGGGCCGTGCTGGGCCTTCTCCCCGACGGGAGCCCCGGGTTGGCCCTGACCAATTCCGAGGGCAACATCCAAGTGGGCCTGGCCATCCTGCGCGACGGCACTCCCAACATCACCCTGCATGACAGCGCAGGGCTGATGCGGGCCAACCTGAGGACGGCGCCGGACGGGCACCCCGAGATTCACTTGCGTGATTCCAGGGGTGCCAGCCGGGCCTTCCTGCTGGTCGATGATGCCGACCGCCCCAAGGTTTACCTACGCGACGGGCAAAACCACAACCGGGCAGGACTTTTCCTGGATGTGGCCGGCAACCCGTCTTTTGCCTTCTATGACGCCACCTCTGCGCCCCAAGCCAGCTTCGCCGTCTCTCCGACCCTCTCAGAGCCTTCCCTGGAACTTCTGCGAGCCGGAGAGGTGGTTTGGAAGGCGCCTTAGCAACGGAACTGGGAATCCGAAGACCGGAAACCGAAGACCGGCAGAATGACCAACCCGAGAATCTGGATTCTGCCGGTTTCCGGTCTCCAGTTGAACGCGTTGCCAAACTGACCGGGGGCACGACTGAGCAAGGGAGCAAACTCGAAATGCCGGCACCCTTCGAATACATCGGATTCGATGCTGACGACACGTTGTGGCACAACCTGACTCTGTTCAACCGCACAGAGGAACGCTTTACACGGCTGCTGTCGCGTTATCACACACGGGAGTGGATCAGCCAGCGCCTGATGGCCACCGAGGCCCACAACCTGGAAGTGTTCGGCTACGGCGTCAAGGGATTCACGCTTTCGATGATCGAAACGGCCATCGAACTGACGGAAGGGCGCGTGCAAGGCCACGAGATCCAGCAGATCATCGAGTTCTCCAAGGAAATGCTGTCCGAGCCGGTCGAGTTGCTGGAACACGCCGAGGAGGCTGTCACACGCCTGTCCAGGTCTCATCGCCTCATGCTGGTCACCAAAGGCGACCTCTTTGACCAGGAAACCAAGCTGGCCCGTTCCGGGCTGGCGGATTTCTTTGATGCCGTCGAAATTGTGACCGAAAAGGACGCCGATACCTATCAGCGCATTCTCCAAAAACACCGCATCGATCCCCAGCGCTTCCTGATGGTGGGCAATTCGCTCAAGTCGGATGTTTTCCCTGTGCTGGCCCTGGGCGGACAGGCCGTCCACGTCCCGTATCATTCCACCTGGGAGCATGAAACCGTTTCACAACCGCCTCCCAACGGCTCGGATTATGTGGAGCTGAAGCATCTGGGGAAGCTGAGGCGTTGGCTGAGGAATAGCGGCCAGAGCGGCTTTCGCGCCAAGATAGGGATGAGAAGGTCAGACCCCCTCGTCAGCGCAGTACCGAATAATGGTCTGCCAAATTGAACGGGGTCGAAGCCCCACAACCAAGG
>JANQFM010000101.1 GCA_028277865.1 Acidobacteriota bacterium | reverse complement strand
ATGTACGCTGGGAATGGTTTCCCACCTCCACGGGCCTGATATCGGCCAGCTTCTTTTACAAGGATTTCGACAAGCCCATCGAACGCGTGGTGGAGTCGACCGCCCAGTTGAGGACCACTTTCCGCAATGCTGAAAGCGCCCGCAACTTCGGCTTCGAGTTCGACTTCCGGCGCGACCTTGGCTTCGTTTCCTCCCGCTTGAGCAACCTGAGCGCCAATCTCAATTACACCTTTGTCGACTCGGACGTCACCATCCCGGACGAGGACATCCTGGCCCTGACATCACTGGCCCGTCCTTTGGCCGGGCAGTCCAGGCACATCTTCAACAGCATCTTCGAGTATCAGAATCCGGCCAGCGGGACGGTCGTGCGCGGCTTGCTCAACTTCCAGGGAAGCCGGCTCACCGACGTGGGCTCCCGAGGGATTCCGGACATCATCGAAGACGGTTTCACCTCTTTGGATGCCGTTTTCATCCAGCCATTCGGAGACGCCCGCAAGTGGAGCATCAAGTTCACGGCCCAAAACCTGCTCGACGAAGAGGTGCGCTTCACGCAGGGCGGACTACCTCAGAGGGTATTCAAGACTGGGCGGGACTTCAGCGTCACGCTTTCCTACTCATTTTTCAAGGAGCAGTGATCTCTTGAGCATTTTGGAGAAAGGAGCAACTGAATCGTGAAGAAACTTCTGACTATCCTTGCCCTGGCGGGCATATTCCTATTGGTGACCGGTGCTTCGGCGCGGACGTCCAACGACGCGACGGGTTTGTTGACCGACACCTTGCGGGTTCAGCGCACGGTTGCCGACGGCCCTCATCCCAGCGTGTTCATCTACGGCAATGATGTCGTTTATGGCACCAGCGGCAACTTGAACAGCCAGATCGGGCTGCGCACCAGCATCAACCCCAACGGCAACTCGGCGGCCCGTCGCTGGTTCCTTTCGCTGCGCAACAACGCAACCGGCGTGGTCCGCTATATCGACAACAGCGGACTGCTCGACCCGGGAGTGATCCGCGACATCGACGGCTTTGCCCCCGATCAGGCCAATCCCATCGCTGTGACGGCCGTGGAGGACTTGGTCTTGCTGGGCGACGGCGGACGGGTCAGCGGCGCCATCGCGGCCGGTGACATCGGAACCGGCAACTACACCTTCGTACTCGACCTGCGCGAGCTTTCCGGGCAGCGCTCGGTGGTCTGGGCCGACTTCGGCTTTTGCGTGGTGGACGGGGTGGTGGAAGTGACCGCCAATATCACCCAAGACACCACCTGGGTCTCCAGTAATGCCTACTTCATCAACAACCGCCTGATCCAGGTTGAAGAGGGCGCCACGCTGACCATCGAACGCGGCACCTGGGTGCTGGGCACCGGGCAGCTCTCCGCCCTGGAAATCCAGAGGGGCGCAAGGATCGAGGCCGTGGGCACCAAGGCTCAGCCCATCGTCATGACCAGCGCCACGGAAGTCGGCCAGCGGGCCCGCTCCCAATGGGGCGGACTGGTCATCAACGGTCGGGCGCCCATCAACACGGTGGAACAGGCCAGCGAGGGGACGGATTCGCTTTTCGGGGGCGATGACCCCGCCGACTCCAGCGGCACCCTGTGCTACGTGAGGGTCGAGTTCGCCGGCATCGAATTCAGCCCCGACAACGAGCTGAACGGCATCGCCTTCCAGGGAGTGGGCAACGGGACCCTGGTCCACCACATTCAAGTCCACTTCAACAAGGACGACGGGGTCGAGTTTTTCGGCGGTACGGTCAACGCCAAGAACATTCTGCTCACCGGCGACGCCGACGACAGCCTGGACTGGGTGCTGGGCTGGGTGGGCAAATTGCAGTTCGTGATCGCCCAACAAAGCGGCGATGACGCCGATCAGGGCATCGAAGCCGACAACCTGTCCGACAACAACGACCAGACGCCCATCTCCAGTCCCATGATCTACAACTGCACATTCATCGGCGACCCGGATCCCTCTTTGGGCGAAAGCGATACCGGCGTGCTGCTGCGCGAAGGCACCGGCGGCATTTTGCGCAACTTCATCGTGGCCTATTTCAAAGAGGCGGCAGTCGATATCGACAACCAGGCCACCCTGGACCGCATCAACGGCACCAACGGGCCCGCACTGGAATTCACCAACTCGATCTTCTGGCAAAACTGCAACGGCGGGGCAGGCAATTGTTCGGGTCCCGACGGCGCCGACCAGTTCTCTGACGAAAGCGACGACGAGGGCGAACTGCTGCCGTTCACCACCGCAGACTGGATCACAGGAAACGCCACCAACCGGGTCATCAATCCCAGCCTGCGCAACGCCCTGAGCAAGCTGCAGCCCGACTTCCGGCCCAACCTCAATTCGCCGGCCCTCAACCTCAACTTCGTGGCCACGCCGCCCGACGACGGTTTCTTCGATTCCAGCGTCACCTACATCGGCGGCATGGGGCCGCTGGATGACTGGACGAAAGGGTGGACCTACTTTGGCCCCTTCTAATTCACAGCAGCCGAAGCAGCGCTTCAAGCGCCCGTGGCTTTGGATTGGCGCGGTTTTCTTGGTTTTGCCGCTCCTGATCGGCACCCTGTTCCTGACAGGGAACGTGCTCCGAATCGATTCACCCGGCAAGGAAGCGGAGCGGCAATTAGCCGGGTCCAAGGGCTCGCCCGAGTCCTTGGCCCGGCATTTCCTCGAGGCGTTGGCCTATCGCGACCGCGACAAGCTGACTGAAAGCGTCCTGAACCGGCAGGAATTCGAGCAGTACGTCTATCCCAAGCTCCCGGCCAGCGATCCCCGGGCGAACATATCGGCGGAGTTCTTGTGGAAGCAGACCCACCTGCGCAGCCAGGCCGGGCTGTCCCGCACCTGGGGCCGCCACGCCGGCAAGAAGTACCGGCTGTTGGGCTACGGATTCGCGGGCGGCGAACAGGACTACGACAGTTTCGTCATCCACAAGGATACGCGCCTGCTCGTCCGCGATGAAAAAGGCCAGGAACAGGAATTGGACCTGTTCGGCTCAATGATAGAAATGGACGGCGAGTACAAGATCTACAGCCTCGTCGTGGACTAAGAGATTTCGCGCAAAGACGCCAAGGGCGCAAAAGGAAATGAAGCTTTTTAACCCTTTGCGCTCTTTGTTCGCAAGCTCACTATGCCGCTTCGCTCGAAGGCGTCTTGGCGTGAAACCATAGGAGGATTTCAATTGAAGTTAAAAGCGCTTGTCTTGCTTTGCTTTTTCAGCACCGGGCTGGCCCAGACGCAGACATTCTGGATTCCCCAGTTCGGTGAAGGCGGAACCGGCCTGAGATTCGGCTCGACCATCACCATTGTTAACCTTTCATCGGAGATCCTGAACCCTGCCCGTGCCAGGGTGGAATCCTTCGGTGTCGACGGCACGCCCGCCAACCTGCTGCGCCGGGTCACCATCGCCGGCCCCGAAGCCACCTCCGCCGTCGACCTTGAGTTGCCGGGCCTGGGCAGTGAATTGGTGTCCAGCGGCAGCGACGATCCGAGCCAGCTCAGCCTGGGCTGGACGCGCATCACCACCGAGGACAACCTGGCTGTGGAGGTGCTATTCAGCATCTTTGATTCGGCCACCGGCCAACTGCTGACCAGCACCAGCATCCTGCCCCGTCCGCTGACCCGCGAGGCGACCATGATCGTCAGCGTCGACGGTGCCAGCACCGTCAGTTCGGTGGCCATCCTCAATCCTCCCAGCAACCAGGAAACGGCCCAGGTCACTATCGACGTTTTCGACCGATTCGGCCAATCGGTGGGCAGCGGCATCATCGACGGCTGCGAGCCGGGCGAACGCGTGGCCCAGAACCTTGCCGAACTGGTGCCTGCACTGGCTGGATTGGAGGGATTCCTGGGAACCGCTTCGATTCGTTCGACGGTGGACATCGCCGTCCTTCCCTTGCGCCAGGACGGGATCGAGCTGACCACCCAGGAAGCGCTTCCCGCTCGTTGAGGCGCCCACTTGCAGGCAGCCTTCAAGACCCGAGACAGGCCGGGGTGGAATCTGTCGGCGGCAATCGATATACTTCGCGCCGTCTGGTCGCCTCGGCCTGAAAAGCCCTCTCAAAATCGAGCCAATTTCAAGCTGGAGGCACAGCGGATACGACAGCCGTTCGCGATCCGCAGAGGAGGAGAGAGCCTATGCCGCTCACAGCGGCTGAGCCGAAAGAGCTGCTAGCTGAAGAAGTGCTGCATTGGAACCCGATCCGGCTGGATCCGCTCCGCTACGAGGTGCGAGTCAGCGGACGCCTCGTCGACCTGACTTTGACCGAGTTCAACCTGATGGCCTGCTTTTTGCGCAATCCCCGCCGCATCCTTTCGCGCCAGCAACTGCTGCGTGAGGTCTGGAGCACTTCTCCTGAAGCCACCACCCGCACGGTCGATACCCATGTCTACCGGCTGCGCCGCAAGCTGGGGAATCTTTCCGACTGCATCCACACCGTCCGAGGCTTAGGCTACATCCTCGATTCCAATGAGTGATGGATTCGCGCCAAAACCGGCAGTTGGCAGAAAAGGACTCACCTGTCTCCCCGCCGCATCTCTGTGCCTTTGCGTGAAGCTCCCCCAATTCAGCCGCCCGCCAAAGGATGCCCCGTTTCCAGCAGCGTCTTGAGCCCGCTGAGTATGTAAGGCCATCCCGAACGGACTTCGCGGTAGGTGGAGGTCTTCTCGTCGAACTCGTCGTGGGTGACCGTCAACTTGAGCAGCCCCCGCTCCTCCTCAAGGTCATAGGCAACCCGCGAAGGCGGGTCGTCCCGGTCGGTGAACCGAAAGGTGTAGACCAGCCGCCGGCGGGGCACCACTTCGCTGACTTGACCCTTCACAGGGACCGGCTTGCGGCCCTTGTCATCCTGCAGCACGAAATCGATGGGGCTGCCCGGCGTCAATTGGCTGCGCAAGGCGCTGTTGAAGTAGTACTGGGACGTCAATTCGGGACGTGTCAGTGCGTCCCAAAGCTCTTGGCGGCTGGTCCGGATGTAGACCACGAAAACGTGCTTGAGTTCAGTTTTGCCGTGGGCCATGTCTATCTCCTTGGACTCCAGATGATGCTTAAGCCGGGTCAGGCCGGGAGCTATTTGGGAGCTGAATCGCGACATCCAGCGATCGGAGATCATCTGCAGCGGAATCACGTTCAGGTAGCACTGCTTGAAACGCCCCGACTGGCGGGCCACCACCAATCCCGCCTTCTCCAAGATCTTGAGGTGCTTCATCACTGCATAGCGTGAAAACTCGAAGCATTCGGTGAGCTGGCTGACGTTCAGCCCCGGCCTGTCTTTCAGCAAGTCGAGCATGCGCCGTCGGCTGGGGTCGGAAAGAGCGCGAAAAACGTCGTCCATGTCGATCCTCTCACCACGCCCCTTGAATCCCTTGCCCCAGGCCTTCAGATGGCGTCGCTCAGGGGCGGGTCAGTGCAGGGGGATTCTCCCAGTCTACAGGGCCGTGCTTGAAACGGTGCTGCAGGCGCGCCAGGACGACATCCCAAGCCTGGGTGAAGTAGTCGAAGGCGGCAATCCATTGCTCTCCCTCGCCCCATCCGCTGTGGATCAGCCGGATCCCCGTCCGGGTGTCGCCGAGTTGGTTGAAGCGAACGACGACGCTGGTGCGCTGGCGTCGGGCATCGGGCCACTTGGGAGGAGCACTCCAGGTGAATGAAAGCATCTTGAGTGGTTCGACCGCCAGCACCATCAGTCCTTCGGCCCCCTTTTGATCCGGCGGCGCCTGCGGTTCGAACCAGATCTCCAAAGAGCCTTCGGGACGCGGCTCGATCCGGCAGTGGCGTCCAAAGAAGGTCTCCAATCCCTGGGAAGTGGTCCAGGCCTCCCAAACGGCCTGCAGCGAAGCGCCGACCACAATCTCCTTGACAATCATTTTTTCCCCGGATGCTTGGGGCGCGAGGGACGTTCCCGCAAGACTGGACAGCAGCAGAATCTCGAGCATCGATACCTCCGTTAAAAAAAGCGGCTCAGCAGCCGCAAGACGTGACCATATGGTCACATTAAATGTAGCATTCGTTTCGCCGGATTGTCAACAGGAAAAGCAGTAGGCAGTAGGCAGTAGGCAGTAGGCAGTAGGCAGTCCAGAGTCTGTGGGTGGCAGGCCGCCCTGGGGCAGGGCGTGCAGGCGCTTTTCTTTGGATCCACCTGTTCTCGCTGTCAATCACGGACTCCACGGAGCCGGTCCACACCCATTTTGCAAGTCTGTCCCCTTCAGTGAGCAGCATTGAGGCTAACCCCAATGCTGCTCACTGAAGAGGATTGGCAAGGATGGGGGCCACGTGCCGGGCTTGTCCCGGTCGAGCCGTGTTTAGAGACCAGACGGGATCGGCAAAAAAACGCCACCATCCGAGCTTGCCTCGGTGGGGCGGTGTTTGCCAAACGAGGGGCGAGATGACCGGATTGGCGGAAGAACCCGCAAGAGCTCCGAATCGCAGGGTGGCGGAGGGTTGCAGGCATTGGATGGGGGATCTTGCAGCCGGTTGAATACCAGCCGTGAAACATCGCTCCACGGAGTCAAGCTCCGTGGTGGCGATAGGGTTTTTGAAGCAGGTCTGGTTACTAAACACAGCCCGACCGGGACAAGCCCGGCACGTGGCTTCCAGCGCCCGGCACTCCTTAAGTGAACGGTATTGACCTTAGCCCGGATTCCTCACGGGTTCTCTATGCACGCTGGTACGGCCTCCAGCCCACAGCCTGAAACAAATCCCTCCCTCCCCTTGACTGACCAGCGCCGACCGGCTCTAATCGGGGGCAGGGAGGTAGCATGTCCAATTCGATTCGCCGTATATTTCCCATTGCTTTCCCGGCACTTTGGCTGGCACTAGTTTTGGCGGTCTTGCCTGTGACGGCCAACGACTCCGACAAGTCCCCTCAGACGGCTGCCCTGCAAGGGCTGCAGTGGCGGCTCATCGGACCCGCCAACATGGGCGGACGGGTTACTGACATCGTCGGGATTGCCGGCGATCCAAAGACCCTTTACATTGCAGGCGCCGACGGAGGCGTCTTCAAGACCAGCAACGGCGGCGTCACATTCGAAACGCTTTTCACCGACCAAAGAGCCTATTCGGTGGGCGCATTGGCGCTGGCGCCCTCGGATCCCAACGTCATCTGGTTGGGCAGCGGCGAAGGGGATCCCCGCAACAGCGTGGGCTACGGAAACGGCGTTTACCGCTCGCTGGACGGCGGCAAGAGCTGGACCCACCTGGGGCTGGACGATTCGGAACGCATCAAGCGCATCGTGGTCGATCCCCGCGACCCCGACACCGCCTACGTTTGCGCCCTGGGACACGAGTGGGGACCCAACCAGGAGCGGGGAGTCTTCAAGACCTCAGACGGCGGGCAAAGCTGGCAGAAAGTGCTCTACCGCGACCAGGACACCGGCTGCTCGGACATTGCTCTGGAAATGAGCAATCCCCGCATTCTTTATGCCGGCATGTGGACCTTCCGCAGGCGACCCTGGCGCTTTGACGACGGGGGCAAAGAGACGGCCCTTTACCGGAGCATGGACGCCGGCAAGAGCTGGAAGAAACTCGAAAACGGCTTGCCCAAAGGCGCCATGGCGCGTATCGGCGTCTCGATTGCCCAGAGCAGCCCCAACACGGTTTACATGATCACCGAAAGCGTCGCTGAAGGCACCCTCTTCCGCTCCGACGACCGGGGAGGCAGCTGGCGGATGGTCAGCGAGGAGCGAAACATTAACTTCCGTCCTTTTTACTACAGCGACATCCGCGTGGACCCCAACAACCCCGACCACATCTACTCGCTGTCGGGAGGCCTATACAAGTCCACCGACGGCGGCCGCAACTTCGGCCGCATCGGACGCGGCGTCCACGGCGATCACCAGGCCCTTTGGATCGATCCCCTCGACTCGGATCGAGTCTTGAGCGGCAGCGACGGGGGGTATCAGGTCAGCTACGATGCAGGGGCCACCTTCGACATCCTCAACAACGTGGTCCTGTCGCAGTTCTACCGCCTCAACCTGGACGACGCCGATCCCTATTCGGTGTGCGGAGGGCTGCAGGACAACGGC
>JANQFM010000086.1 GCA_028277865.1 Acidobacteriota bacterium | reverse complement strand
GGAGATCACTTCACCCTCATCCAACCACCCCATGCCGAGCAGCTGGCGCAGTTGCTGAGGAAATACTTGACCTGACGCAACCGGTGGTGTCGCTGCTCTCAACCTTTCATCGATGATCCCCCGACCTGCACAGCCAACGCCATCGGCTCTGCGAAGTTGACGAAGAGGGTCTCCTTTTCGGCGACACCCCGCTCGACCAGAGGGCGTGCCAGCTGGCGCATCAATGTCGACTTGCCGCAGCGCCGCATTCCGCAAATGGCAACGATCTCCGGGCGGTCGAGCCAAGGCAGCAGTTCCTCCCGTGCATCCCGCCGGAATTGGGGTCGCGAGGCAGGTCACCGCCATCATCTGGCTCTCCCCGACATTCAGTTTCTTGGATCAACTCATCCGGTTTTGTGAATCAACCACCCCCTCAAATGAAAGTCGACGCCTCATCCCAATGCCCGATTTGCTGGAAGCCCAACAAGGAAACAGGCATCGCGCCCCCTTGCCCTGCTTAAAACGAAAAGCATTGCGTTTTGTTGATGATGTGGCTCGATTATTGCTTGTCCCTGAGAATAGGCGGTTAATTCTTAATTTTTGAGAATTATCGTCTGCTGATAAGACTAGTTAAAGAAGCTTTTTCTGGACGGTTTACTTCGATTCGGAGAGCCGATCCAGAGGAGCCCAGCTCGGGGGAGAAACCACTGAGGAGAATCTCATGACCAAAATCCCAACCACTCTCAAACTGCCGGCCGTCGGTCTGGCGCTGGTGCTGATCAGCCTGACGGGCGTTGCGCAGGTCACGACCGGCAGCATCTCCGGCTTCGTCAAGGACGAGTCCGGAGGCGTGATCCCGGGGGCCGAAGTGGTGGCCACCGAGGTCGGCACGGGAATCGAACGCAGCACAGTGGCCAATGACACGGGCTACTACGAGATCGCCCAGCTGCCCCCCGGCACCTACGATGTCCGAGTCGAAGTCGAAGGATTCAGGACTTTCGTGGCCCAAGGCATCCAACTGCAGATGCGCGACGCCCTGCGCGTCGATCCCGTCATGCAGGTGGGCGTCATCAGCGACACCGTGGTGGTGCAAGGAGCGTCCGCCAAGGTAGACACCCAGAAGGCCGAGGTGGGCAAGGTGGTGTCCAACAAAGACATCATCGACCTGCCGCTCAACGGCCGCAACGCCCTTCAGCTGGCCCGCCTGCAGCCCGGCGTGATGCCGCCCGAGCCGGGGGCGGTCGGCGCCTCCAACTTCTCGGTCAACGGCCAAAGGGGCCAGAACAACAACTTCCTGCTGGAAGGGGGCAACAACAACGACTTGGCAGCCAATTTCCCCACCTCCAACGTCAATGTGGAGGCCTTGCAGGAATTCAAGGTGCAGGCTTCCAGCTACGACGCCGAATTCGGCCGCAGCTCCGGCGCCCAGATCAACCAGGTCATCAAGACGGGCAGCAACCAGATTCACGGCAACGTTTACGAGTTTCACCGCAACGATGCCCTGGACGCCCGCGACTTCTTCCTCTCGGATACCGAAAAGCTGATCCAAAACCAGTACGGCTTCACCGTCGGCGGCCCCGTCATCAAGGACAAGTTCTTCCTCTTCGGCTCATTCGAGGGGCGGCGCACCCGCACCGAGGAACCCCTCACCAGTTCGCTGGTGCCCTCCCAGCAGCTGCGCGACGGCAATGTGGGCAGCCTGCTCAACGCCAACGGATCGGCCCTGCTTGATCCCGACGGCGACGGCGTGATCGCAGTCGATCCCCTTTCCCTCGCCCTGTTGGACGCCTTTGTCCCCCTTCCCGACGGCGCCGTCGACCCCGCCACCGGGTTGGGCCAGCTGACGCGGGCGGTCCCCGAGTTTGTCGACAACGACCAGATTGTCGTCAAAGGCAGCTACCAACTCAGCGACAGCAACAACCTGTCGGTCACCTACCTGCACAACGACTTCAACGACTTCGACGCTTCGGCCTTCGGAAACCCGGCCAACACGGTCCCCGGTTTCGGGGACTTCGCCGGATCCAAGACCCAAAACGCCATCATCAGCGACGACCACGCCTTCGGCCCCAACCTGATCAACAACTTCCGGTTCGCCTACAACCGCGTCTCCCTGTTCAGCGTACTGCCCGAAAACACCGACGATCCCCAGCAGTTCGGCTTCAGCGGGATCAATCCCAACAGCGCAATCGTCTCCATCCCCAACCTGCGGGTCACGGGGGCATTCTCGCTGGGCGGGACCATTCAGGGGCCTCAGGGACGCGGCGATGACACCTTCCAACTGTCCGACACCGCCTCCTGGGTCAAAGGCGACCATTCCTTCAAGTTCGGGGTGGATTGGACTCACTTCAATCAGGACCAGCTCTTTGTCTTTGCCAACCAGGGGGTTTTCCTCTTCGGAGGCGTCTTGGGAAGCCCCGTCGTGGACTTCTTGGCCGCAGCGCCTTTCTTCTATCAGCAGAACGCCATGCCTGACCTGCACTTCCGCCAAAACACCTTTTCCTGGTTCGTCAATGACAGCTGGCGGCTGTCCGACCGTCTCAGCCTCAACCTGGGATTGCGCTACGAGCTGTTCCTGCCCACCAACGAGGTGGACGACAAGCTGGCCACCGTCGATTTCATCGGCGATCTGAACGTAGGCACCACCCAGTCGACCCGCTTCCCCAATGCCCCCGCCGGGATTCTCTTCCCCGGAGATGCGGGGATCCCGCGTTCCACCACCGCCACAGACGACCTGAACCTGGCGCCGCGCCTGGGCTTCGCCTACGATTTGACGGGCAGCGGCCGCATGGCCATCCGGGGCGGCTACGGAATCTACTACCAGGTCATCCAGACCGAACTCCAACTGCAGTTCCTGAGCGCCCAGCCCTTCGGGCTGCAGCAGTCGCTGGGTCCGGCGGGCGGATCGGCGCCTTTTGCGGGCGGCCCCTTCGGAGGCTTCATCGGCGGCCCCGAACACTTAGCCAATCCCTTCATCAACCAGACCAACCCCTTCCCCTTTGTCTCTCCGGCCCAGACCTTCACCACCCCGGCCGACCTGACCGTGCTTTCGCCCGCGCTCAAGACCCCCTACTCGCAGCAATACAGCCTCTCCTTCCAATGGGAATTCCTGCGCGACTATGTCCTGGAAGTGGCTTATGTGGGATCGGTGGGGCGCAACCTGCTCTTCCGCAACCAGTTCAACGTGCTCCCCTTCACGCGCAACGACAACAACACCATCAACGTGCTCGGCAACACTCCTTCGACCACGGCCCTGAACGCCAACCAGACCTTGCAGAGCACCTCGGCCAGCTCGGCTTTCAACTCCTTGCAAGCCTCGGTCAACCGACGCTTTTCCAACGGCATCGGATTCCTGGCGGCCTACACCTACGGCCACTCCATCGACAATGCCTCCGGCTTGCGCGATTCCGGGATCCAGGACCCATTCCGGCCCGACCTGGAGTACGCCGACTCTAACTTCGACATCCGCCAGAGGTTCGTCTTCTCGGGCAACTACGAGCTGCCCTTCGGCCCCGGGCGCCGTTGGGGATCGGGCAGCAGCGGATGGACGGCCCGCCTCATGGAGGGCTGGCAGGTGGGCGGCATCTTCACCGCCGACGAGGGATTTCCCCTCAGCTTTGCCGTCAGCGGCGCCAGCACCACCGGCGCCCTGGGATTCACAGACCGGCCCGATCTGGCAGGCGACCCTTTGGCCGGCATCGACACCAGCAATACTCAGGGCCGCGGCGTGGACCAGGGGACCACCTTCTTCAACACCAGCGCCTTCGTCCGCTGTGACGACACGGCCAACGGAGGCGTCGGAGGCCCCTGCTTCGGCAACCTTTCGCGCAACTTCCTGAAGGGTCCCGGGGATGTCAACTTCGACCTGATCCTGCTCAAGCGCACCTTTATCCCCCAGATCAACGAGCAGGCCAACCTCGAATTCCGCTTCGAGGCCTTCAACCTGTTCAACAACCCCAATTTCGCCAATCCCGGCCAGACCGTGGGCGGCGCCAGCTTCGGCCGCATCACGGCCACCAAAGCCGGCTTCACACCCCGGCAGATCCAGTTCGGGCTCAAGCTCAACTTCTAACGAGGAAACGCCTCAGACCGGAGACGGGAAGCCACAGAGACACCGAGGCACAGAGATCAGAGGGCGTTTTCTGATTCTTCTCTGTGTCCTCTGTGGCTCTGTGGCCTTGAGAGGCTACTGGCGCCGCGTCCCTTGCCTGGAACCGATGTCCCGATTGCCTCCGCTCTTGTCCACTCTTCCTACGCTCTTCGGAATCGTGAATTCCTCCTTGAAGACCTGCGTCAAGGACAGCCCGTCATGCAGGATCCCGATGACGGCATAGTCGCCGGGCGGCAGCGCCGGCACCATCATTTCCAGCACCTCCATCCCTTCGGACACATCCGTGCGGTAGGTCTTGTAGTCGGAGATGTGGAGGATTTCCTCCTGTGGCAGGGCCTCAACCACCAATTCGACCTGCAGGATGTCCTCATTCGGGTCATCGAAAAAGAAGTGGATGGGCATTGCCTGGCCCGCTACGGGGTTAAAGAGCAGTTCACCGAATGGAGGCTGGTTGGAATCGAGCAGGAGCTCGGTTTGGCATTCGGGTTGGCCGTCGCACTCGATCAGGAAGGGGCCTTGAAAGACCCGGTTGGGAGTGTCGAGCACTCCGATGTGGCAAACCGGAAAGGCCCGCGGGCCGATGGTCACATCGCCGATGGCGGTGAATGGGTCCAGAACCTGGAAGTTTTCGACCAATGTGCCGGGACCCAGCATGACCGAGGCGCCCGGGATGTCGAACAGAGGCTCGGAGGTGGTGAAGACCACGTCGGGAGTGAAAGTGTTGTTGACAAAGTCGTGGGAGAAGGCCAAGGCCACCGCGGCGGGATCCGTATGGTCGTCGGTCACCTCGACATCATCGACGGAGAAGTTGACAGGAGCGGCCAACAGGCTGGAAACGCTGTATTTGAGGTCCGAACCGGACCTCTGGTCCTCCTTTCAATCGTTGCACACTTCTTCGGGAGGCTTCTCGCGGTTGAAGGTCACCGTGTAGGCGGTGATGCGGTATTCGCCGGGGCCCTGGGGCTCGTCCCCTCCCGGGAAATGCTTCACGTCCTTCGATTTCTTCTTGGTGAAGTACTTGGAGGTATCCTGCATGTCGCCCGAGACCACCTCGATCTCGATGAATTCCATCCCGTCCATCTTGCTCCAGTCGAAGCGGACGTCCTTGGGATCGGGGCACCCCAGACGGGCCGCGTGCCCTTTGTCCCTGGGATCCAAGAATCCCGTGGTCACGGTGTCCGAGCCCTCGATGTCGAAGTTGTATTCGCAGCGATTCCAGGCGCTGCGGGTCCCGCTCAAGACCAGTCGGGCCACATCGCCGTCCGGGCCGACCATCTCGACGGCGTGCTCCCATCGGGATCCCGGCAGAAAGGTATTGAAAGGCCGGATTTCCTGGGAGACCCTCAAGCACTTGGCGCTGGGATTGCCGGGCAAGTTCTGGGGAATGTTGATGCGCACCCCGTCGTCGAAGTTGTTCATCTGGACATTCAGCTTGGGATTGGACGGGTCGCTGTTGTCGATGCTCAGCACGGCGCTGCCGATGGGCTGGTAGATGTCGGGATCGATCCCGTTGGAGAAATCGTCCTTGATCATCTCCACCTGGGCCCAGCCGGTCTGCACCAGCATCAGCAACACCAGCGCCGACAAGGCTGCCGGCCAGCAACGGTTTCTCTGCCTTGGCTGCATGCTACCTCCGTTTCTCTAGCGAGTTTTGAATTTCGGCAGACTTCCCTCCAAGGCCAATTCGGCAATGAAGCAAGTCAAGCCTCCATGGCAAGAATAAAACCATTTATTCTTGTAAATGATATAATATCAAGAGAATTTGAAAGAATCAAACAGGTGACGCCGGGGAGGGTCAAGCGCTACAATCGATGGAGGGGAGAAGAGGGATCCGTGCAATCTTGGGGTCATGCCCAAAGTCTTTTCTGAAGCATCTCCGGTTGGAATGCCAACCGATCTATCGTGCCGCTTCTGGGAGACTGGAGTCATGGCCATTGGCTGAGACGATGTTGCAGAGAATTAGAAATTCAAGACAGGATCCCGTCCCGGCCTGGCTGGTTGCTTTGCTGTTTTGGGTCGCCGGCGCTTCGGTTTGGGGCCAGCAGGCGGAAAGCCCCGTACCGTTCCGGGTAAGCAGCGAACTGGTGCTCATCGAACTGATCGTCACCGACGGGCAAGGGAACTTCGTCCCCGATATCGACTCAAGCGAGATCGAAGTCCGGGAGGACGGGAAGAAGCAGCAAATCCGACATTTCGAACTCATCCGCCTTACTGGGGCCGCATCCTCCAGCCTGGGGATTCAATCGGATGCCCAAGGTACGCCCGAGCTGATTGAACGAAGAGAGCCCGCTTCAGCGGATTCGGGAGTGCTGGTGGTCATCGCCCTGGACCTGGCCAGCATCGGGCCGCTGCCCATCGGGCGGGTCAAGCAATCGGTGGCCGACTTCATCCGCAATCATCTTGCACCCCAGGACCGGGTGATGCTGGCCACCATCGCATCCCAGCTCAAGGTGGAGCAAAGCGCCACCACCGACCATGCCCGCATTCTGGAGCGGATCGACGGCCTCAAGCCGGACAGCGCGACTGCCGCCGATGAGACCAGCCTGGGCCGTTTCATGGACGAGATCGAAAACCTCTTCCGGCTGGTCTCCATCACCACCAACAAGCAGGTCCTCAAGGATTCGGTCTCAGCCTTCGGAAAGAACCTGATCACCGCCCTGGAGCGGCGCCTGGCCTCCAGTTCCCAATCGCTGGGCCTTTTGGCCCGCAGCCTGCGTCCTGTCCAAGGTCGCAAGCACATCGTGCTTTACACGGCCGGATACCCCATGAACGCACCCTTTTTGGTGCGCGACATCATCGAGCAAAGGCTCAGCGACGGCTTCGTGGTGGACCAGGAGCTGCGCCAGCACCTCAATGCCGTGCTGGGCGGGGTGCAAAAGGAAGAGTTGCACTCCTACCTGCAAAAGCTCATCGACGAGGCCAACCGCTCCCAGGTCTCTTTTTACACCGTGGACGCCCGCGGGCTGATCGCCCTTTCGGCGGGAGGCGAATCCAGCGTGCGTGGCTTGCGGCATTCCTCCCGGCAGGGCGTGACCAACGAGTACCTGAGGGCGGAGATCAACGAGCCCCAGGAGTACTTGCGCAACTTGGCCGGCGGAACCGGAGGGCTGGCCTTCCTCAACAGCAACGATCTGCAAAAAGGACTGGCCAGGTCCTACCGCGACCTTCACGAGCACTACCTAATCGGATACCGGCCCGAGACGAAGCGAAGAAAGGGCAAGTTTCATCAGATCAAGATCAGCCTCAACCGCCCCGATGTCAGCCTGCGCTACCGCCGGGGATACTTCGAGGGCGAGCGGATCGAGACCAAGGAGAGGGAAATCAGCGATGCCTTGCAGTTCCCTTCCCTTTTCCGCGCCTTTCCCATTTCCATCGAGACGGCCGTCACCGGAAGGACCCTCAACGTCTACACCCTGGTCCCCACCGGCGCCCTGGCCTTCGAGCAGAAAGGGAAGAAGTACAAAGGAGGGATCGAGATCTTCGCCATCCTGGTCGATGAAGCCGGCAACCGGGTGGGCGATGAACTGGCCTTCGCCAAACGCTACACCTGGGAAATCGACCAGGCCCAGCTTGAGCAGCTTCGTCAAGGCGACAACGTCGTCAGCGCCGGCCAGACCGCTGTGCCAAAGACACCCGGAGCATATCGGGTGATCGTCGCAGTCAGGCGCAGCCTGGACGGCGCGATTTCTACGCAGTCCTTGGGCATCGAGTTCTGAATAGGGACAGAGACCAACATAGGCGAGTAGAGAGCCCAGAGCGGATTTCACGCAAAGGCGCAAAGTCGCAAAGGGCCGCAAATTCAAGAAATAAACGGGCTTACCGGTTTTTCACCCCA
>JANQFM010000062.1 GCA_028277865.1 Acidobacteriota bacterium | reverse complement strand
TTCCGCTCCCCTGACTGCGAACTGCGAACTGAAAACTGCGAACTGATAGAGCGTGGAAAGTTCGCGGATCAGGATGCTGTTCGACCAGCCGTCCGACACAATGTGGTGGGTGTTCAGAAGGAGACCGGAAACCGGAGACCGGAAACCGGCAGAGGGAGAAGAAAGCTGTGAAGCCGCAAAGCTGGGGGAGGGTTCAGACTTCATCCTCCTGGTCCCAGGCTCCGGATCCCCAAAACCGGATACTCTCCCCTGGCCTTGGACCTTGGACTTTGGACCTTGGACTCTGGATTCCCTTCTGCCGGTGTCCGGTCTCCGGCCTCCGGTCTCCGTCACAAGAAGCGCCACCCTCAGCAGCGGACCTCGGGCCAGGTCAAAGGGGCGGTTGGCCTCCTCAAAGACCAAGCGGTTCAGTTCCTCTTGGCGCCGTTCGTCCGCCAATCCCGAAAGATCCAGGATGGGCAGGGGCACCGATCGGGCCGGATGGATCAGTTGCAGCGGCTTGCCTTGGCTGGAGGGGAAGGTTGTGCGCAGGACCTCGTGCCGCCGCACGACGCCTTGCAGGGCTGCTTGGAGGGCTGCTGGATTCAAATCGCCTTCCAAGCGGATCGCCTCGGGCATGTTGTAGGCGGCGCTGCCGGGCTGGATCTGATCCAGAAACCAGAGCCTCTGCTGGGCGTGGGAAAGGGGCAGGGGGCCGCGGCGGGACACTTTTTGGATCGCGGGCAGTTCCGCTGCGCCGGCCAGGCGCAGATCATCGATGCGGCGGGCCAGGACTTCCAACTTGGGCGACTCGAAGATGGTGCGCAAGGGAAGGTCCACCTCGAAACTGCGCTTGGCTCGCGAGATGGCCTGAGCCGCCAGCAGCGAGTGCCCTCCCAACTCGAAAAAGCTGTCGCTGCGGTTCAAGCTTTCCAGCCCCAAGACTTCGCCCCAGATGCCGGCCAGAATCTCTTCGGTGGGGGTCCGCAAACCTTGCTCACGCTTGCCATCCACATCCAAGCGCCTTTCGGGCTCCGGCAAGGCCTTGCGGTCGACCTTCCCGGAAGGTGTGAGCGGAAACGCGCCCAGCAAGGTGAAGTAGGCCGGAATCATGTAAGCAGGCAGGCGCTCGGCGAGGAAGGAGGAGAGAAGAGAGGGATTAACCGCAGAGCTCGCAGAGGGAAGACGCGGAGGGCGGAAAGAAGACTTCTCTGCGTCTCTCTGCGCTCTGCCTCTGCGCTCTTTGCGGTTTCTCCCCTCTTCTCTCTCTTCTTTTCTTGCCACCACATAAGCCGCCAACTGCCCGTCCCGCTCCACGACCACTGCCTGATCCACGCCGGGATGCTGGTCCAAGGTGGCTTCGATCTCTCCCAACTCAATGCGGAAGCCTCGGATTTTGACCTGCTGGTCGAGGCGTCCCAGGAAGTCGATGTTGCCGTCGCGCCGCTGACGGGCCAGGTCGCCAGTGCGGTAAAGGCGTGCACCGGGTCGGTCGCTGAGGGGATCCGGGAGGAATCGCTGGGCGGTCCAGGAGGGTCGTCCCAGGTAGCCTCGAGCCAGGATTTTGCCGCCGATATGCAGCTCTGCGGGGATCCCCAAGGGAGCGGGCTGCAGGGTCTCGTTGAGCAAGTAGGCCGAAGCGTTCCAGAGGGGCCTTCCGACCGGCGGCAAGGCGCTCCAATTGCGGGCCGGTCCGTCTTGGGTAAAGCTGGTGGCGACGTGAGTCTCAGAGGGTCCGTAGTGGTTGTAAAATCGGCAGTCCGTCAGGCCGTCCAGCCAATCGACGAGCGAATCGGTCATCTGCAGCTGCTCGCCGGCCGTCATGACACGCCGCAGGGCGGGCAGCCGTCCGCCCTCCTCCCGGTTGGTGCGGGCCAGCTGCTGCAAGGCGACAAAAGGCATGAAAAGAGCCTCGATCTGCTGGCGGACCAGAATCTGCAGCAGGGCCGAGGGATCGCGCCGCTGATCTTCGCTGAGCAGCACCAATGTCGCGCCCGAGCACCAGGTCGAAGAGACTTCCTGAAAGCTGACATCGAAGCTGAGGGCCGAAAACTGAAGGGTGCGCAATCCCCCTGCGTGAGTCGGATCGCTGAGTTGCCAGGAGGCCAGGTTGGAAAGAGCCCGATGGTTGATGGCCACCCCTTTTGGGACGCCGGTCGAGCCTGAGGTGTAGATGACGTAGGCGAGTTGATCGCCGGAGGCGACGCGGCAAGGGAGCGCAGGCTTATGCTGGGGCGCCAAGCGGCCGTCCAGGAGGAGGATCCCTCCTTGCTGCCGGGACAGCCTGTCCAGCAGCGATGTCTGGGAAACGATGGCCGGCGCCGCCGCATCATCCAGCATGAAGCGGAGGCGTTCGGACGGGTAGGCGGGATCCAGCGGCATGCAGGCGCCTCCCGACAGCAGCACGCCAAGCAGTCCCACGGGCGTTTCGCAAGAGCGATGCAGCAGAATCCCCACCGGCTGATCCGGCTTGCAGCCCATGCCCTGCAAGGCGTCGGCCAACTGCCGGGAACGCATCAGCAAGGCGGCATAGCTAAGGTGCCGCTCCCCGAAGACCGCCGCCAGGGCGTCCGGCTGCCGGCCGGCCACTGTCAGCACCCGAAGGGGAACGCTTTGGCGGGCGGCATCCGGGGGCCGGCTTTGCGGCGCAGCCCATTCGCGCAGCAACTGATGCTTCTCGGCATTGCCCAGCAAAGGAAGATCCGAAACCGCGCTGTCCGGGTTGGCGGCGGCAGCGGTCAACAAACGTCCCAATTGTCCGGTGAGGCGGCGAATGGTGGACTCGTCAAACAGCTCCAGGCTGTATTCCACCACTCCCCTCAATCCTTCCTCGACCTCCGACATCCACAGGGTCATCTCGAAACGCGAACGCCCGGTCGAGGTGTCCAGGCCGGTGATCTGCAATCCGGGAAGAGCCTGTTGGCGTCCCTCGGGGGCGTTTTCCAGAGTGAACATCACCTGGAAAAGGGGAGTGCGGTTGAGGCTGCGCCGGGGCTGCAGGACTTCCACCAGCTGCTCGAAGGGGACGTCCTGGTTGGCGTAAGCGCCCAAAGAGGCTTCGCGGACGCGCTGCAGCAGTTGCGAAAAGCGGGGCCGGTCGCGCAGGAGAGTGCGCAGCACCAGGGTATTGAGGAAAAAGCCGATCAAGGGCTCGATCTCGACTCTACCCCGGTTGGCGATAGGTGTCCCCAGGCAGATGTCGTTCTGGCCGCTGCAGCGGTGCAGCAGAGCCTGAAATCCTGCCGAAATGGTCATGAAGAGGGTCGAATCCGAGCTTCGGCTCAGCTCCAGCAGCGAGTCGCGCAGCGAGGCCGGCCAGCTGAAGCGATAAAGGGCTCCTTGGAAGGTGGGCTGCTCGGGACGAGGATGGTCGGTGGGCAATTCCAGGGCTGCCGGAGCATCTTTCAGGGTCTCTTTCCAGTAATCGAGCTGCTGCTGCAAGACCTCGCCCGAAAGCCATTGCTGCTGCCAGAAGGCGAAGTCGGCGTACTGGATGGGCAGATCGGGCAAAGGCGAGGGCCTGCCTCGCAGAAAAGACTGGTATAGGGCACCCACCTCGGCGACCAGGATGCCCTGCGACCAGGCGTCCGATGCGATGTGGTGCATGCAGGCCAGCAGCAGGTGCTCATCCTGTTCGGTGCGCAACAGGGTGGTGCGCAGCACGGGGCCTCGGGCCAGGTCGAAAGGCGCCTGGGCGTCCTGGCGAACCAAGCGTCGCGCTTCCCTTGCCGCGGCACCGCCCAAGGCAGTCAGATCCACCAGCGGCAAAGTGACCTTAGTCTCGGTCAGGACCTGCTGCAACGGTTGGCCTTGGCGGGAGGGATAGCAGGTGCGCAGCACCTCGTGGCGTTTGACGATCTCGTCCAGGCTGGCTCGCAGCAGGTCCGCTTCAAGCCGTCCGCTGAGCTGCAAGGCCATCGGTTCGTTGTAAAGAGGGTTGCCCGGCTCCAGGCGGTCCAGGAACCAGAGCCTCTGCTGGCCGAAAGACAGCGGTGCCGGTTGGCTGGGATCCCTCCTCTTAAGATCGGGGAGCTTTCCCGCACCTCCCAGCCGCTGGATTCCTTCGATGCGGGCCGCCAGGTCGGCCAATCGAGGCAGCTCGAAGAGCGCCCGGATGGGCAGCTCCAGCCCAAAGACCTGACGGATGCGCGAAACCGCTTGGGTGGCGATCAGAGAGTGCCCTCCCAGGTCGAAGAAGCTGTCCCGCCGACCCACCTGTTGCACTCCCAGAAGTGAAGTCCAAATGCCGGCCAAAAGCTCTTCTGTCGGGGTGCGTGGGGCTTCGTCAATGGTTTCGGTTGGGCGGGGCGCCTGCTTCAACAGTGCCTTGAGGTCCACCTTGGCGCTGGCTGTGAGGGGCAGCTTTTCGAGCACCAGGAAGGTGGACGGGACCATGTGCTCGGGCAGCTGCTCCTGCAAAAAGCTGCGCAACTCGGTCGCGGTCGGTGCCGGATCCCAGTCCGAGGCCAGCGCGGCCAGCAGGCCCTGGCCTCCGCCCGGCTCTTGACGGCCCAGCACCACGCATTCCGTCACTGCCGGATGGACGGCCAGTGCGACCTCGATTTCGCCCGGCTCGATGCGGAATCCCCGGATCTTGAGCTGGCGGTCGTTGCGCCCCGCAAACTCGAGCCGGCCGTCGGGAAAGAAGCGCACCAGATCCCCGCTGCGGTAAAGCCGTGCGCCGGGACGAGCGGCAAATGGGTCAGGAATGAACTTCTGGGCCGTCTGTGACGGCTGGCCCAGATAGCCGCGGGCGAGTGCGGATCCGGCGATGACAAGCTCGGCCGCAACACCAGCCGGGGCGGGCTGAAGCTGAGAGTCGCACAGGTAAAGCCGGTAGCCGGGCAGGGCGCGCCCGATTGAAGCCATGCCTTGAGGAAGGCCAGAGATGGGGAATTCGTTGGTGATGGTGGCACCCACGGTGGCCTCGGTGGGGCCGTAGGCATTGTACAGCGTGGGATGGTCGCCGACTTGCCGTTCCCACTCCTGAAGCCGCTCGGGCAGGACGCTTTCGCCTCCCATCACCACCCTGAGCACAGATGGGGCTATGGCCTCCTGTGAATGGGCCGCTTCGGAGGCCAATTGGTGCCAATAGGCGGTTGCCAGATCGAAGACAGTGACCTGCAGGCGGCGGGTTCGAACCAGATAGTCGGCAGGCGATTCGACCATCCGGCGACCGTTGAGCACCAGTTCCCCTCCTCGAATCAGGATGGGGAATATCTCTCCCACAGACTGGTCGAAGCTGATCGTGGAAAAGGTCACCAGGCGGTCCCGGCGGCCATAGCCCATTACTTGGGCCCAGGCCTGCACAAACCGGCTCATGGCCCGGTGAGGGATCAACACTCCCTTGGGCTGCCCCGTGGAGCCGGAGGTATGGATGACGTAGGCAGTGCTCCGAGGCCAGATGGGGGCTTCAGGGCTGCGGCTATGCCCAACGGAAGGATCGGCCCAGTCCTGCAGAGTGTCCAGGTTGACCGCCTCGGCCAGTGGCGGGACCGAATCCCTCAGACGGCTTTCGGTGACCAGCAGCCGCGCAGCGGCGTCCTCCATCATCCAGTTGAGGCGTTCCTGAGGATAGGAGGGATCCAGGGGCAGGTAGTAGGAGCCTGACTTGAGGATTCCCAAAAGTCCGGTCAGCATCTCCAGGCTGCGCTCCATCAGCAGCGCCACGGCAACTTCAGCTGCGGCGCCCCGGTTGCGCAGTAGCTCGGCCAGACGGCTGGAGCAGCGGTCCAGATGAGAGTAGGAAAGCGACTCCTGAAGCCGGACGCCTTGGGGGTCATCCAGTGTTGCCGCCACTGCGTCGGGTGTCCGGCCAGCCTGATCTTCAAGGAGGCTGGGGATGGAAGCCTTTCGAAAACGATGGCTGGCCGGGGAATGCCACTCGAAAAGCAACTGATGGCGGTCGGATTCGGTCAGCAGGGCCAGTCGTTGGACACCCTGGTCGGGATGGGCGGCAGCAGCTTCTGCCAAGCATCGGAAATGCTTGAGCAATCGCTGGACGGTGGAAGCCTCGAAGAGGTCCGGACGATAAGTGGCCTCGACTTCCAGATGGCCGTCCTGTTCGGCCAGCGAAAGAGTCAGCTCGAAGGGCGAGGTGACCTCGGGATTCTCAAGGGCGGCGATTTCCAGTCCGGGTGCCTGCAGAGATCCCGAAGGCGCGTTCTGGAGGATGAACATGACCTGGAAAAGCGGCTCGCGGCTCAGGGTCCGTTTCGGCTGGACGGCCTCGACCACTTGCTCGAAGGGCACGTCCTGGTGGTCGTAAGCCTCCAGGAGAGCCTGGCGGACCTGCCTCAACACCCCTTCGAAGGGAGGGTTGCCCTTCAAGCCCGTGCGCAGCACCAGGGTGTTGATGAAGCATCCGATCAGCCCTTCCGTTTCGGCTTGCCTTCGGTTGGCGATGGGAAAGCCCACGCTGATGTCCGTCTGGCCGCTGTAGCGGCTGAGCAAGGCTTGAAAGAGGGCCAACAGGGTCATGTAAAGGGTGGCGTCCTGACGCTGGCTGAGCGCACGCAGCGAATCCAGCAACGGAGCAGGCCAGATCGTCTTGCGCCGCCCGCCCCGCACTCCCGGCCTTCGAGGCCGCGGACGGTCGGCGGGCAGTTCCAATGTCGGCGCCCCCTGCAAACGCCGCACCCAGTAGCCAAGCTGCCGCTGCAATGCCCGTCCCCGCAGCCAGCTGCGCTGC
Source organism: Acidobacteriota bacterium (assembly GCA_028277865.1). GTDB lineage: Bacteria > Acidobacteriota > UBA6911 > RPQK01 > DATIPO01 > JANQFM01. The sequence goes on along the minus strand of JANQFM010000062.1, from coordinate 4,575 downwards.
CAGAGGGCGAAGTCGGCGTACTGGATGGGGAGGGGGGGGAGTCCAAGGTCCAAAGTCCAAGGTCCAAGGTCAGCAGCGGGGAATTTACGATCGGGACTCAGCAAGGCCGCGTAAAGGGTGGTCAACTCCCGCATCAGCACGCCGATCGACCAGCCGTCCGAGACGATGTGGTGCATGGTGGCCAGGAGGAGACCGGAAACCGTGGACCGGAAACCTGCAGAGGAGAGAGAAGGCTGTCTGGATCCCGCTCTTACCGACTCCTGACTTCCGACTCCTGACTCCTTTTGTCTCTCCCCTCTGCCGGTTTCCGGTCTCCGGTCTCCGGTCCCCTCTGGTTCCGAAAGCATCACCAACGCCGCCCGAATCAAGCGATCCTTGGCCAGGTCGAAGGGCCGCTGGGCTTCTGCCTTTGCCAGTCGCTGCGACTCGGTGACTTGCGGACCCTCGGGCAATCGTCGCAGGTCCACCAGGGGGAGCGGGAAGGGAGAGGGCGGATCGATGCATTGGAGCGGACGGCCTTCGTGCTCCTCGAAGCGGGTTCGCAGGGCTTCGTGGCGGCTCAGCAACTCGTTGAAGGCCGATTGCAGGGCGATCAGGTCGAGTTGTCCCTGCAGCGAAAAGGCGGCTGGGATGTTGTAAAGCGGAGTGCCCGGCTCCAGGCGGTCCAGGAACCAGAGGCGCTGCTGGGCATAGGACAAAGGCAACTCATCGGGGCGATCCAGGCGCAGCAACGGCGGTGGCGGCTGCCGGTCTTGCAGGCGCAACTCCTCGACACGCACTGCCAGGTCGGCTGCAGTGGGGGCTTCGAAAAGGGTCCGCAGGGGAAGCTCGATCCCGAAGGCCTGGTTGATGCGGGAGACGACCTGAGTGGCCAGCAGCGAGTGTCCCCCCAGTTCAAAAAAGCTGTCTTGGGAGCCCACCTGATCGACCTGAAGCACCTTGGCCAAAATCCCTGCCAGCAATTCCTGACTGGGCGTCTCGGGTGCCGAATACTCCTTTGCCTCGCTCAATCCCTCGCTGGGCAGCGCCCGCCGGTCGATCTTTCCGTTGGGAGTGAGGGGGAGCTTGTCCATCCTGATGAAGAGGGAGGGGATCATGTAGCTGGGGAGGTGCTGGCGGAGGAATGCGGAGAGAAGAGAGGGATCAACCGCAGAGGTCGCAGAGAGAAGAGGCGGGGGGCCGAGAGAAGATTTCTCTGCGCCTCTCTGCGCTCTGCCTCTGCGCTCTCTGCGGTTATTCCCTTCTCCTGTGCCGACGACGTAAGCGACCAGCCTCCACCCGTGCTCCCCCTCCAGCGCCAGCACCGCACAAGCCGATACCTCCGGATGGGTCGCCAGCAGCGCCTCGACTTCTCCCGGTTCGATGCGGAATCCCCGGATTTTGACCTGGTCGTCCAAACGTCCCAGGAACTCGATGGCGCCGTCCGCCAGCCGGCGCACCCGGTCTCCGCTGCGGTAAAGCCTCCGGCCGGGCAGGAAAGGGTGAGGGACAAAGCGCTGTGCCGTCAGGCCGGGACGGTTGAGGTAGCCTTGCGCCAGCCCGCTGCCGCCGATGAGCAGTTCGCCTGCTGTGCCGGGCAAAGTCGGGCGAAGATGGCCGTCCAGCACGAGGAGCGAGGTCCAGTCCAGAGCCGTTCCAATGGGAACCGTCTGGGCGTCCCTGGGGACGTTGCGCACCAAGTGCCAGCTGGCGAAGGTCGTGGTCTCCGTAGGTCCGTAGACGTGCAGCAGGCGCTGGGGCGGGGCCGAATCGAGGACTTTGCGCGCCCGGCGCGGATCCACCGCCTCGCCTCCGAAAAGCAAATGCCGCAGGCTCTGGAAGGCCTGGGGCCGATGGGCGGCGATCTGGTTGAAGAGGGCGGTGGTCAAAAAGAGGGCGCTAATTGCTTCAGCAGCCAGAAGCTCCGCAAAGAGCCTTGGCGATAGAACTGTTTCATGGGGTACGCCCACCACGCAGCCGCCGTTGAGCAGCGCTGCCCAAAGCTCGAAGGTGATAGCGTCAAAGGAACTGTTGGCGGCCTGGCCCACGCGGTCCTTGACGTCCAGTTCCAGGTAGCTGTTGCGGCGCGCCAGACGCAGGATGGCCCCGTGAGGAATGGCCACTCCCTTGGGTGTCCCCGTCGAGCCTGAGGTGTAGATCACGTAGGCCAGGCTTTGTGGCCCGCTAGGGGCGTCAAAGGCGGCGGGCGGGCTCTCCTCGTCTTCTCTTCTCCCCTCTTCTGCCCCCCTCCGCTTCTTTGCGCCTCTGCGTGAACCCAGGCTCAGCAGGGGAGGGGACTCCTCAGGAAGCCTGTCCAGCAGTTTGGGTTGAACCAAGACTGCCGCGGCCTGGGCGTCCTGCAGCATGAAGGCCAACCGCTCGGAGGGGTAATCGGCATCCAGGGGAAGGTAGGCGGCGCCGACGCGCAGGATGCCGACGAAGGCTGTCAGCATCTCCAGCGATCGCTCACAGAGCACTCCCACCAGATCACCCGGCCTCACTCCTGATCGGCCCAGGCGGCCTGCCACCCAACCGCTGCGCCGGTTCAGTTCTCGATAGCTGGCCTGCCGTTCCCCGTAGGCTGCTGCGATTGCATCAGGCGTCTGGTCGGCTTGGCCCGCAAAGCAATCGGCCACGCTGAGCTCTTGCCGGTGGTCCTTGTTGTGATGGGGCGGGTTCCATTCCCAGAGCAGCTGCTGGCGCTGAGCCGGCTCCAGCAGAGGGATTTGGCTGATGCGCTGGGAGGGATCACCGGCCAGCGCCTCGATCAGCCGCCGCCAGTGCCCGCACAGGCGTCCGATGGTGGTGGGATCGAAGATCTCCGAGTTGTACTCGATCTCCCCGTCCAGGCTTCCTTCCCGCTCAGTCAGCTCCAGGGTCAGGTCGAACTTGGCCTCCGAGGTGGCCAGGGGGACCGGCTGCATTCGCAAGCCTTGCAGAGCCAGCGGCTCGGCGGGAACGTTTTGAAGCGCCAGGGCCACCTGGAAAAGGGGCGTATGGCCCAGGCTGCGCTGGGGCGACAGCTCAGCCACCAGCTTTTCGAAAGGCACGTCTTGATGGGCGTCGGCTTGCAGGACGGCTTCGTGGCTGCGCTGCAGGTGCTCCAAGAAGGAGGGGTCGTCCGACAGCTCGGCGCGCATGACCAAGGTATTGACAAAAAAGCCGATCAGACCCTCGGTTTCCAACTGGCGGCGCCCGGCGATGGGCGTCCCCACCGCAAAGTCGTCTTGTCCGCTCCAGCGCCCCATCAGAACCTGGAAAGCAGCCAGCAGCACTGTGAAAAGCGTCGTGCCAGCCTGGTTCCCCAGCCGTATCAACCCTGCGGATTGATCGTTGGGTACTTCGATCGGCAGGCGGGCAGACCGGGCCGATCGTATGGTGGGGCGGGGACGGTCCAGGGGCAAATCCAGCAATGGGGGCAGCCCCGCCAAGTTTTCCTTCCAATAGCTGACTTGGCGGGCAAAGGCCTGTCGGCTGACGCTTTCGCGCTGCCAGAGGGCATAGTCGGCGTACTGGACGGGCAACTCAGGCAGACGGGGAGGTCGGCCTTGCAGCCCGGCCTGGTAAAAAGCGCCGATCTCGCGCGCCAGGATACCCATCGACCAGCCGTCGCTGACGATATGGTGCAAAACCGCCAAGGCCAGGTGCTCGAATTCCTCCACCCGGATGAGCAATGCCCGCAACAGGGGCGTCCGGTCGAGGTCGAAGGGCCTGCGGGATTCCTGCAGAGTCAATCGTTGGGCTTCAGCTTCTCGGGCGATCGGCTCGAGGCGGCTCAGGTCGATTAGGGGCAGCACCAGCTGCGGCAGCTCTTCGACGTTCTGTTTGGGGCTGCCGTTGGAGGCTTCAAAGCGGGTGCGCAGAGTCTCATGACGGCGGGCGATTTGGGCCAGCCCGTGGGCCAGGACCGAGACTTCCAGCCGTCCCGAAAAGCGCAGCGCCAAGGGAATGTTGTAAGCGGCGCTGCCCGGCTCCATCTGGTCGATGAACCAGAGGCGTTCCTGGGCAAAGGAAAGAGGGATCGAATCCTGCTCGCCCCGGCGCCGCAGCCCTGTCCGGGAGGCCCCCTGCTGCTCCCGGCGCTGCAGCAACGCCTCCAAAAGCTCACGGCGCTCAGGTGTCAGGCGAGCGATCCGCCGAGACAAATCCTGCTTCATTCTCGGACCTTGACGGCCTCGCCCAGCCAGCAGGCCGTCCTTTCAATTCCTTCTAGCGATTGACCTTGCCGCCCTCCAGGCATAGAAATCAACCCCCCGGAAGGCCGGAGTTTCCGACTCCGAAAACTAGCTCGCTATTATACACAAAATAATACTGAATTAATTGAAATGCAATATTATTATGAAAAGATAGATTATGCAATCCAAGTGAGTTAATGTCAGATTGGATGCGGAATGGGAGGAATCGGGATTCAGGATTCAGAATTCAGGGGAAGGCGGAGAAAGGATCCATATAAAGAGGCTTCTTCAGGCTTGCAGTCTTCGGACTCTGGATCTAATCTCTTGCTGCCAACTGCCAACTGCCAACTGCCAACTGCCAACTGCCAACTGCCAACTGCCAACTGCCAACTGCCAACTCAGTGCACCCTCCCCGGGGTGA
>JANQFM010001068.1 GCA_028277865.1 Acidobacteriota bacterium | reverse complement strand
CGATTGCCGGGACGAGATCGCATTCTACAACCTCACCACCCAGCCCAAGATTTTTCCTGTTCTCTACAGCCAACGCTATCAATACTACGAAGAGATTGGATCGCGCGTAGCTTCCCACCTCGGTGGCGCCAAAAGGATCCTCGATTTCGGATGCGGCATCGGTATTCTTACAACGCTCTATGCGCGTCGATTTCCCGAAACGGCATTCATTGGTAGTCGAGGGCAGAAGGGGAGTCGGAAGCGGAGGGGGAGTCGGGAGTCGGGAGTCGGGAGTCGGGAGCGGAGGAGGATTCCCCCTCTGAGTTCCCTTCTTCCTGACTCTTGACTCCTGACTCCTGCCTCCTTCTTCCCGAGATGCCTACTGCCTCCCGCAGATCCTCATCCATCCATGATTGCAGCAACTCGCAGCAGCGGTCGACCGCTTGTCGGAAGGCTGCTTCGCAGCGGTACAGTTCGCGGCCCATCCCGGCAAACTGGCTTCCTTGGCCGGGGAAGAGGAAGACCGGTTGGCACTCCTGACCTTGCTGGGCCAGTTGCAGCGGCTGCCTTGCCGGGGATCTCAAGGCGTCGACGGCTTCTTCAGGGTTGCGGCAGGTGACGAAGCGCCGTTGGGCGAAGGCCCTGCGACCCACCTGCAGGGTGTAGGCCACGTCGCCCAGGTTGAGCTCGGAGTGCGATTCCAGATGGTCGGCCAGGTTGGCCGAAGCGCTCTGCAATGCCGATTCGGTGCGTGCCGACAGCGCCAGCAGGTGGACGGGGCGCGAAGGGGACGAATCCGGCAGCGCAGGCGGCTCGGAAAGCACCACGTGAGCGTTGGTGCCGCCGATACCGAACGAGCTGACTCCGGCCAGGCGCGGCTTGGCGCCGTTCTTCCATTTCGACAGCCGTGTGTTGACCTGGAAGGGGCTTTTCTCGAAGTCGATGCGGGGGTTGGACTGCTCGAAATGCAGGCTGGGCGGCAGCAGCTTATGCTTGAGGGCCAGCACGGCCTTGACGAAGCCGGCCACTCCGGCAGCGGCGTCCAGGTGGCCCAGGTTGGACTTCACCGAGCCGATGGCACAGCGTCCGTTGCGGCGTCCGGCAACGAAGACCCTCTGCAGGGCGGCCATTTCGATGGGGTCGCCCAACTCGGTACCGGTGCCGTGGGCCTCGATCAGCGAGACGTCGCCGGGCGAAGCGCCGGCTCTTTCGAGCGCCCGCGAGATGACCTGGGCCTGCCCATCCACGCTGGGTGCCGTGTAGCCGACCTTGAGCGAGCCGTCGTTGTTGACCGCCGACCCGCGGATGACGGCGTAGACTTCGTCGCCCTCGGCCAGAGCCTCCGCCAGCGGCTTGAGGACCGCCACTCCCACGCCTTCGCCGGGGACGGTCCCGGCGGCCCGGGCGTCGAATGTCCGGCAATGGCCGTCCGGCGACAGGATGCCCCCTTCCTGGTAGATGTAGCCCACTTTTTGAGGGAACCTCACCGAGACCCCTCCGGCCAGTGCCATGCCGCATTCGCCGTCCGACAGGCTGCGGCAGGCCTGGTGGATGGCCACCAAAGAGGTGGAGCAGGCTGTCTGGACGCTCATGCTGGGCCCGCGCAGGTTGAGCTTGTAGGAGACTCGGGTTGGCAGGTAGTCCTTGTCATTGGAAAGGTCGGCCTGGTAGCGGCCCACCTTTTCGAGCAGCTCGGGATTGGTGCACAGGTTGTTCTCCCAATAGGTGTTGTGGCTGACCCCGGCGTAGACGCCGATCAGCCCCACATAGGCCTGCGGATCGTAGCCGGCGTTTTCCAGCGCCTGCCAGGCGGTCTCCAGGAAAAGGCGTTGCTGGGGGTCCATGATCTCGGCATCTCGGGGGGTCATGCCGAAAAAATCAGCGTCGAAAAGGTCGGCACCCTCTACAATCCCTCCTGCCGGGACGTGATCGGCACCCTGCAGACGTTCCGGATCGAGGCCGGCCTCGCGCAGATCGTCATCCGAAAAAAAGGAGATCGCCTCGACGCCCCCGCACAGGTTGCGCCAGAACTCCTCCACCCCGGAAGCACCCGGAAAGCGCCCCGCCATGCCGATTACGGCGATCTGCGAAGATTCCTCCCGGTCGGCGGCAGGCCTTGGCTGTGGCGCTTCGACCCGGGATGCTTCTTCCGTTTCGGCCGGACGGGCGCGGGGTGCCAGCAGGCCAGCCTGGGCGCGGATGGTGGGATTGTCGAACAGGTCGATCATGGAAAGGTTTGGATCGAATTCTTCGCGCAGCTTGCCCAGCAACTGGATGAGCAGCAGCGAGTGGCCTCCCAAGTCAAAGAAGTTGTCCTCCAGCCCGACCCGTTCCACTTCAAGGAGTTCCTGCCAGACGGCGGCCAGGCGGCGCTCGACGCTGCTGTGGGGCGCCTGGTAAGGCTGGCGGGCAACCTCCAGGCCCGAAGCCTCATCGGCCAGGCTGCCGTAATCGGTCTTGCCCCCTTGTGTCACCGGCAGTTCGGCCAGAATGGCCAGTAAGGACGG
>JANQFM010000043.1 GCA_028277865.1 Acidobacteriota bacterium | reverse complement strand
GGGGCCGAATTCGGCCACCAAGTCGTACATCAAGCCGCCCGGCTCGCCGACGCTGAAGCCGCCCAGTGCCGTCCCGTCCAAGTCGAGGCTGAGCAGGTGATCCAGGCTTTCCTGGCGAAGGGCGGTGAAGACGCTGCCTTGAACGATGCCGAACAAGGCCTGGCCGCTGCGCTGATGGGCCTGCTTGCATCGTCCGGCCCAGCGCATGGAGCGCAACATCGATTCGCGGGCCTCGGATTGGCTGACCGGGTAGGGAGTGCAGTCATCGAAGGCCATGATGATGTCCGCCCCCAGGTCTTGCTGAATCCGGACAGCTTTTTCGGGCGTCAGGAAATGCCGGCTTCCGTCCAGGTGGGAACGGAATTCGACTCCCTCTTCATTGATGCTGCGCAGATCCCGATGGCTGAAGACTTGAAATCCTCCGCTGTCGGTGAGCATGGCGCCCGGCCAGGCCATGAATCTGTGCAGCCCTCCCAGGCTGCAGATGATGTCGGCGCCCGGACGCAAGTAGAGGTGATAGGTGTTGGCCAGTATCAACCCGGCGCCGAGTTCCAGCAGAGACTCCCGAGGCATGGCTTTGACGGTGGCTGCTGTTCCAACCGGCATAAAGGCGGGTGTGGAAACCGTGCCGTGGGCCGTTTCGATCTCCCCGCAGCGGGCCTGCCCTTCGGGTTCGCAATGAAGTGTTTGGAAGAGCATGGCTAAACGGCTGTCGGGCTGAGGGGCCGCAAGGCTTGAAAAGGGAAGCATCCGACCCGTAGCCTGACAGCCTCGCGGCCAGGCGGCCTCTTCGAGTTCCCCTCACTCCTTCAATTCAATCTGGAAGAGGGATGAGTTGTCCACGCAGTAGAGGTAGCTTCCATCGGGAGAGTAGGCGAATCCGACCAGCATGGGGCCGGCCACCCTGAGGCGGGGCGTGGCATTCTCAAAAGCGTACAGACCCTTGCGGCCGCGATAGGAGGCCGCCACTTGCAGATTGCCTTGGGGGTCGAAGCCGATTCCCTGAGGGCGCCCCAACCCTCGGAAGTAGACCTCGGGCTCGCCCTGGGGAGAAATCCGATAGATGGCGTCTTGAGTGGCCAAAGTGGGACCTGTGACATAGAGGTTGTCGTCGGGGTCGATGGCCAGATGAAAGGCTGACACACTGGGCTCGATTTCGCAAAAAGGCTCCGGCTCGCCGTCGGGAGTGACCTTGTAGATGCTGCCGCTGCGATCCCCGACAAAGAGGTTCCCCTGGGAGTCGAAGGCCAGTCCGGTGGCCAGCCCCAGCCCTTCGGCGTATTTTTCGACTTGCTTGTCGAAGCTGGAACGATAGATTTCGCCGCTGTGCCGGCTGCTCACATAAAGATACCCGTCCGGCCCGATGATCAGGCCCGTGGGGTTGGTGATGTCTCCCAAAAAGGGTTGGGTGTTCCCGTCCGGGGTCACCATGAAGACGCCGAATGAAACCTTTTCGCCACGCGTTCCGCTGTAGGTGACAAAGACGTTGCCCAGATCGTCGACCACCGGATTGGCGACCGGGTGCAGGTCGCTGTTCAGAATGCGCCCGATTCGAAGAGGGCTCTGGGCGCTGGCGCCGTTGCACACCCGGACATCGTTGGCGGAAGCCGGCGGGACTCGGATGGTCAGGGTGGAAGGAGAAGCGCCCTGCAGTTCGGCTGCAATGCCCCCGACCAGCACGATCAGCCCGGTCAGATCCTTCACCCCCTCCATCTTCAGTCGCACCAGCCCGTCCGGCAGCGCCATGGGTGGCAACACTTCTCGAATCTGCATCGGCTCACTATACCACGCGGCTTTGGTCGGCAGTTCGGGGCTTGAGGGATCCCGGAATTCACGCCCAGGCCCCGTGGCGCACAGAGAGGGCAGAGGGGCAAAAGCCTGCATTCCTCGACTCCCGCCGCGCCTTCCCTGGGGCTATTGCTCGCGGCTGGTTCGTCTGGGCATCTCGATGGGAGTTCCCAAGTCGTACGGCAGGTCGGCGCCGTCCAGGTTCCGGTAGAGATCGGAAAGCTGTTGGGCCAGCAGAAGGTTGAGGCTGTTTACCTGGGAAGCCGCCTGCTCGAAGAGCCTGCGGGTGAGGCGTACTTGATCGGAGGTGGGGCGTGCCGTTGTTCCCTCTATGGCATTGAAAAGCGCTCGTGCCGAGCGGAAATGGCGGCGCAGATCGTGCCTCGCCTGTATCGCCGAACGGGAGATTTGACTGGCTTCGCGACGGTGAGGCAGCCCGGCGTCTTGAAACCGCTTAGAAGCCGCCTCAGCGGCCCGTACTGCTGCCACTTGCGCTTTGTAAAGGGGTGCCTGCAGGGCGTGGAGGTCCAGCAACAGATCTTGACGCAGACGAAGATCCTCTTGAGGGACGTCCACCTCCGGATCCATCGTGACTGCAAAGTCCGTCTGATAGATCCGACCCTCCGACTGCAACCGAACCGAGTATCTGCCGGGCATGACTCGGGGGCCTCGCGGCCAGCTCAATGGATCTGCCGAATTGTCAGGCTGGGGCGAGATCAGCACCGGCAATCGCAGATCCCAGACGGACTCGTGCATTCCTGGGCCGTCGGAGGCCTTCAATCGCCGCACGTGCCGGCCCTGCGAATCGAGAATGTCCAGCTGGATCGACCTGCTGATGCCGGCCACGCGGTAGCGGATCCGGGCGCCGAGGGGCGAATTGGCGGCGGCGAATTCAGCATTGCCGTCCCAGGCTTGAGGGCGGTGGGGGTTGAAAGCCACGGCTTCCCGGACGCTGAAGAGCCGAACGGGATCCTCCTGCCGGGCCGCATCCCATTCCTGCAAGGGGGTGATGTCGTCCAGAATCCAGACGCCTCGGCCGTGGGTGCCAACGATCAAGTCATTGCTGCGCGGATGAATAAGGAGGTCATCGACGGCCACGGTCGGCAGCCCGCCGCCCATTCGATGCCAGATGCCCCCTTCGTCCACAGAGAGGTAAAGCCCGCTTTCACTGCCCAGGAAAAGCAGTTGCGGATTGCGGGGATGCTCGATCAGGACGTTGACGGGATCGTCGCCAAGCCCGGACCGGATGCTGCGCCAGTTGAGGCCGAAGTCATCCGATGCGAAGACGTACGGCAGGTAGTCGTCATTGCGGTGATTGTCCAGTGTGACGTAGACCCTGCCTGCCAACTGGGACGAGGCAGTCAGGCTGCTCGCCAAGGCGCCTTGGGGCGCCCCGCTGATTCGGGGAGTGAGGTCAGACCAGTTCAGCCCGCCGTCCCGGGTGGTCTGCACACGGCCGTCGTCGGTCCCCGCGTAAAGGACGCGCCCGTCCAGAGGCGACTCCTCCAAAGAGGTGATCGTCCCATAGTGGGCTACGCCGTCATGCCTGGAAAGCATCCGGGATTCAGGGGCGCCCATGATGTCCAGCAGGGAGCGGTCCAGGCGGGAGGTCAGGTCGGGGCTCAGTTCGACCCAGCTCAGTCCTCGGTCGCCGGACTTCAAGACCCGGTTGGCCCCGGCGTAAAGGGTTCGGGGACTGTGCCGGGAGAGGATCAAGGGCGAACTCCAGTTCCAGCGATAGGAGGAGCCGTCCTTTGCCAGGGGCTGGATGCGCTGGCGTTCGCCGGTCTTCATGTCGACGCGCACGATCCGACCCCTTTGGCTTTGTGCATAGACGACTGACGGCTCATCGGGGTCAATGGCCACGGCGAACCCGTCCCCGCTGTGAATGTTGACCCAGTCGGCATTGCGTAAGCCGCGCAGGTCGCGGACCCGGCTGGGCGCCGCCCAGGTGCCGTTGTCCTGCAGGCCGGCATAGACGTAGTAGGGCTCCCGCATGTCCACGCCCAGCTTGTAGACCTGAGCGATGGGCAGGTTGTCGATCATTCGCCAGCGGCTGCCGCCGTCGAAGCTGATCGAAAGCCCTCCGTCGCCGCCCAGGATCATGCGGTTGGAACCGCTCGGGTCGATCCACAGGTCATGGTGGTCGGGATGCACCCCGCGAGCGGCCCCCTCCACGAAGGTGCGACCCCCGTTTTCGGAGATGTGCAGGAATCGACCCAAAAGGAAGATCCGCTCTGAATCGTTGGGATCGATTCGGATCTTGCTGAAGTACATGGGGCGCGGGTTGAGGGTGTTGACCCGTTGCCAGCTTCGCCCGCCGTCCCGCGAGCGGAAGATGCCCCCCTGGGCGGCTTCGACAACGGTGTAAAGCAACTGCCCGTCGCGGCGGTAAACAGAAAGGCCGATGCGGCCCTTTGGGTCCGGGGGCAGGCCTTGGGTCAGCTCCTGCCAACTGTCGCCGCCATCCAGGGTTTTGTAGATGCCGCTGCCGGATCCCCCTCCATTGAACCCGAAAGCGGTGCGCCGGCGCTGGTAGAGGGCGGCGTAAAGGATGCCGGGATTGCCCGGGTCCATGACCAAGTCGACGGCGCCGCTGTCTTGATTCCGGTAGAGGACCTTCTCCCAGCTTCGCCCGCCGTCTCGGGTCCTGTAGACGCCGCGCTCCGGATTGGGGCCCCACAGGTGCCCCAGGGCAGCGATGTAAGCGGTTTCGGGGTCGTCAGGGTGTACGACGATGCGCCCGATATGACGGGTCTGCTCCAACCCCAAATGAGTCCACCGCCTGCCTCCGTCCGTGGAACGGTAGACCCCGCTCCCCCAGGACGAGCTCTGGCGATTGTTGGCCTCCCCGGTTCCCACCCAAACCACCTTGGGATCGGAAGGGGCCAGCGCAACGGCGCCGATGGAGGCGCTGGTGGCATCTTCCAGAAGCGGTTCGAATGTGGTGCCGTAGTTGGAGGTCTTCCATAGATTGCCCGAGGCGGTGGCGACGTAGAAAACTCGCCTGTCGTTTTCCGAGACGGCCAGCGAGGTGATCCGCCCTCCGGTCACCGCCGGGCCAAGCTGCCGAAATTGCCACATCGACAGGTCGGAGGCGTCCAATTCTCCGGCGGCAAGCGGCAATGAGGCGACAAGGCAGGCCAAAGAGATGAGGAGAAGGCGCCTCGTGCAAAGATCGAGTTTCGCCCTTACAATGTGTGCGGCATGCATCTTTTCAGTACCCGTGAGTCGGTGCTTGGGGGCCGATTCTTGAAATGGAGGAAGATTTGGGCATAGTTCTTCCAAAGAATACCTGAGAATTTTGACAAGGCAAGGTGCAAGTCATCACGAATTATCACAAAATGGCAAGGTGCATATCGTAGGACGCCGCAAGGGCCGGATCGTTCCCGGCCTTTGCTCCGGCCCTCTTCCTTGTTCCGTGTTCCCTGTTCCATGTTTCATCCAAATCGGCAGCAACACACGAATAGACCACCGCTCAGTTCCCGGCAAGCTTTGACAGCTTCTCAATGATGCTGCCATAATGGCCCGCTTTTTGAGCTCCCCAGGGAAGAATTATGCTGGAAAGCCTCTCGGAAAAGCTGCAAAAAGTCCTCAAGGACCTCAGGGGCGAAGGCCGTGTTTCTGAGCGCCACATCGACGAGGCCATGAGGGAGATCCGCATGGCCCTGCTGGAAGCCGACGTTCATTTCAAGGTGGTCAAGGGATTTGTGGCGCGGGTCAAGGAGCAGGCGCTGGGCCAGGAAGTCATGCGCAGCCTGACCCCTGGCCAGCAGGTGGTCAAGATCGTCCGCGACGAGCTGATCGAGCTTTTCGGGGCAGAGGCGGTTCCCCTTCGCTTCGCCAAGGTTCCCCCGTCCGTGATCATGATGGTGGGCCTGCAAGGCAGCGGCAAAACGACCAGTACGGGCAAGCTGGCCTTGTGGCTGCGCAAGCAGGGCAAGCGGCCTTTGGTGGTTTCGGCCGACGTTTACCGGCCTGCCGCCATCGAGCAGTTGAAGGTGGTGGCACGCGCCCTGGACATGCCCCTGTATGAGTCCGAAGACATGGATCCGGAGCGCAGGGCCGCCCAAGCCCTGACCGAAGCCCGCAACAAAGGGCATGACACCTTGATCATCGACACCGCCGGCCGCCTGCACATCGATGATCAGCTCATGCAGGAGCTGGAGCGCATCCGCGACCGCCTGGAGCCCTGCGAGACCCTTTTGGTGGCTGATGCCATGACCGGCCAGGACGCTGTCAAGTCGGCCCGCCAGTTCAACCGGCGCTTGTCGCTCAGCGGCGTACTGCTCACCAAGATGGACGGCGACACACGCGGCGGTGCGGCCCTTTCCATCAACCAGGTGACGGGCTGCCCGGTCAAGTTCATCGGCGTGGGCGAAAAATACAGTGAATTGGAGGTTTTTCATCCGCAGCGGATGGCGGGTCGCATCTTGGGGATGGGCGACGTCCTCAGCCTGATCGAAAAGGCCGAGGAGACCGTCGATGAGGAAAACGCCCAACGCATGCTGGAAAAGCTGCAGCGCAACGAGTTCACGTTGGAGGACTTCCGCGACCAGCTCAAGCAGATCCGCAAGATGGGTCCGCTGGAGGAGATTCTGGGAATGCTGCCTCAGATGGGGGCCATGAAGGGGCTGGGCAATCTGCAGGTGGATGAAAAGGAGCTGTCTCACCTGGAGGCCATCATCAACTCGATGACGCCCCGTGAGCGTGCTCATGCCAAGCTGATCAACGGATCCCGCCGCAAGCGCATCGCGCTGGGCAGCGGGCGGCCTGTTTCAGAAGTCAACCGGCTGCTCAGGCAGTACGCCGATATGCGCAAGATGATGAAGCGAATGTCCAAGGGCCTGATGGGCAAATTGCGCAGGGGCGCTCTCGGTAAAGGGTTGCCAAAATTAAATTTCCCGTTCTAGCGCTCATTTGGTAAAATTGTTCCTTGCTTATCAGGAGGTCTCGTTGCTAAGAATTCGACTGAGTCGTCACGGCGCCAAGAAAGATCCCCACTACCGGGTAGTGGTTGCTGAAAAGAAAAGCCCGCGTGACGGACGTTTTGTGGAAATAGTTGGGCATTACCATCCGACGATGAAGCCGGCTCAGCTGGAGTTGAACCTGGACCGAATCGATTATTGGGTCGGTCATGGAGCGCAACTCTCCGGGACGGTGGAGTCTCTGGTCAAACGTGCTCAGACGCAGCCGAAAGAGGCGTCGGCGGAAGAGCCGGCCCAAGAAGCTGCCCCCAAAGAGGCAGCAGCCAAGAAAGATGAGGCTGGGGCTCAGCAGGCCAAGCCTGAAAAGGCTGAGGAGGCCAAACCCGAAAAGGCCGAGCCTGATGAAGCTGCGTCCGAGGAAAAAGTGGACGAGCAAGCGCCGGAGGTGGCCGCTGAAACCTGATTTGCAGTCCGGAACCACGTGATCAGCTACGACCCGACGCTCCCAGCGCAGTCTTCAGGAGCAAGCGCCGGTTGAGGCAGCAGGAATTCCGTCGGTCTTCAGTTCGTCAGTGCGCGTAGTACGTGCTTGTTGTTCTCGAACTCGTGTTGACGTTTGGCAGGAGGCGATATGAAAGAGCTGGTGGAGATGATTGCCAAAGCATTGGTGGACAATCCGGATCAGGTGGTTGTGACGGAGGTCGAAGGCGAACAGACCACAGTCCTAGAGCTGCGGGTGGCCCAGTCGGATCTGGGCAAGGTCATTGGCAAGCAGGGGCGGACAGCTCGTGCCATCCGTACCCTGCTGGGGGCTTGCGGAATGAAGCTTCGCAAGCGCTTCATGCTGGAAATTCTCGAGTAATTGAGCGCATTCGTCAGCATTGCCCGCATCGTCAAGGTTCGAGGCCTTAAGGGAGAATTGGCAGCCGAGCTGCTGACCGACTTCCCGGAGCGCTTCGAAGGCTTGGAGCAGGTTCGGGTCGAGGGATCGGGCGGAGCTTCGCAAGAGATCCTGGAGTCCTTTCGGTTTCATAAGGGACGGGTTCTTCTCAAGTTTCAAGGCCGCGACACCCCCGAAGCCGCCCGGCCCCTGCTTTGGGCTGAAGTTCAGGTGCCCGAGGAGCAGCGTTACCCGCTGCCTGCTGATGTCTTTTACCATTCGGACTTGATCGGTTGTCAGGTTCGCAACGCCCGCCTGGCTCTGGGCCGGGTGGTGGATGTGCTGGATACGGGTGCGGGGTCGGCCAATCTGGTCATTGAAAGCCCTCCTGAGCAAGGCCGGCCGGCGCAGCAATGGATGCTTCCGTTGGTCCGGGCATTCATTCAAGACATCGATTTGGAGAAGAAGACGATTCGAGCCGAACCGCCGCCGGGACTTCTGGAGTTGAAGTCCCCTGGCGGCGGTTGGCATTTGGGTAAGCGGAAGCGACGGAGAATTCGAAGCAAACAGGGGAGGGGAAAGAAGGCGCCCGGGAAAGGGCAAAGGGCATCCGACAAAGGGGGCCGAACCCCGTCAAGCACGGCTGCCCGAGCATCCCCGGCTCTCAGGCCAGATTCTTCCTGACACGTTTCATGCGGTTCAGCATCCTCACAATATTTCCAGGCCTGTTCGAACAAGTGTTCGAATTCGGCATGATCAGGCAAGCCCGGCGCAAAGGCCTGATGCAGATCGAGATCATCGATCTGAGGGATTTCGCCGATGACCGGCGCCGAACCGTTGACGACCGTCCCTTCGGCGGAGGCGACGGCATGGTGCTCAAGCCGGCCCCCATTTTTCGGGCCCTGCAGGACTGCCGCAAGAATTCCGCCCAGCCGCCCTTCATCAGCTTGTTGTCGCCCCAGGGGCGCCGCTTCGATCAATCCAAGGCGGTGGAATATTCCCTCAAGGCTCACATTGCCGTCATCTGCGGCCGTTATGAAGGCGTCGACCAGCGTGTGGCCGACCATCTGGCGGATGAAGAGATTTCGATCGGCGATTTTGTCCTTTCGGGCGGCGAATTCGCCGCCTTGACCATCGTCGAGGCCGTTTGCAGGCTCATTCCGGGGGTGGTTGCCAAAGGCGGGTCGATTCTGCAGGAGTCTTACATGGATCAGATGCTGGACTGCGCCCACTATACGCGTCCTGCCGAATTCCGCGGCTGGCGGGTTCCCGAGGTGCTTCTTTCCGGGGATCACGCCGCAATCGAAGCATGGAGGCGGCGCGATGCCCTCAAGCGGACCCGGCAGCTCCGACCGGACCTGTTGGAAGGCCGGCAAAACGAACAAACCCAATTGATTGCGGCCGCCGCAGCAAAAGGATCAGAAACGATTCGGTGAGAGGGATTACAATGAACTGGATAGAACATGTCGAGAAGGACTATCTGAAAGCCGAAATTCCCGCTTTCGGCCCAGGAGACACGGTGCGGGTAAATGTCAAGATCAAGGAGGGGGACAAAGAGCGGATCCAGGCCTTCGAAGGAGTGGTGATCGCCATCCATCGACATGGCCTGAGTTCAACATTTACAGTACGGAAAGTCTCTTTTGGATATGGTGTGGAACGGATTTTCCCATTGCACTCCCCCATCATCGACAGCATCGAGCGGGTTCGCCGGGGGAGAGTTCGCAGGGCCAAGCTCTACTACCTGCGGCAGCGCAAGGGGAAGGCTGCCCGAATCAGGGAGATTCGCTAAACTCGACTCGGACTCCCAATCGGCCCTCCAGGCAGGCCGTTTGCCCTCGGCTCCTAGGTGCCGCAATGGTCGCAGCCTCTTTAGCCGTTGCCCTCCCCGCGGGTCAGCGGCGCTGCGGGGCAAGGGCAGCTCGCCGTGCCCTGCAATATTGCCGGATGAAGAATCCGCTTTGAAAACCCAATCCGGTCTTGACTGGTGTCGTGACCTGCCCCTTGCACTCGGTGCCGACCATGCTTGACAAGTACAAGGTTATTCGCAAGGCCGAAAAATTCGTCATCGAGAAAAAATTCTCTCAGGCCATCCGGGAATACGAGAGGCTGCTGCAAAAGGAGGGCGAAGACCCTTCACTCCTCAATACGATCGGAGACCTGCTGATCCGGATCGGCAAGCCTTCCGAAGCGCTGAAGTATTTTCACAAAGTCGCTCGAATCTACCTCAACTCCGGTTTCGCCTTGCGCGCCATCGCCACTTACAAGAAAATCCACAGCCTCGACCCCTCGGACTTGAGCGTCAACCAGAATCTGGCCGCACTCTTTGAGAAGCAGGGGCTCAATCAGGACGCCTGCAGGCACCTGGGCGTACTCATCCGCCACCAAAAGCAATCCGGCAACCTCAAGGATGCCATGCGTTGGATGGAGAAGGCGATCGAGCTGAGCCCGGAACAGCCTGACAATCACCTCCATTTGGCGCAGACCCTCGCCGAACAGGGCGAACGGTCCCAGGCGACCAGCAGCTACCTCAAGGCGGTCAAGCTCTTGCTGAAGAAGAAGAAGTACGAGCGCGTGATTGAGGCTTGCCGCCAGGCGATGCTCACAGCCGAATTTCATGGCGAGTTGGGGGAAGCCCATGCCGAGGCGGCTGAAACCCTCTCGCGCCTGGACGAAGCCGACGGCTTTTTGACCAAAGGTCTGGCTGAGGACGGCCCCTTCCTCCCCTTGACCTTTGGCTTGGCCATGCTTGCAGAGCGCAAAGGGGAGATTTCGCGGGCCTCAGGCATGCTGGATCAGTTGGTCCGGCAAGGCCGCACCGGCGAAGGCATCCAAGAGGCGATCGAGCGCCTGCGGGCGGCATCTTTCCTGGACAGCAAGCCCTCTGATCAAGAGATCGAAGCCGGGCCGGTCGACCTGGATGCTGCAGCAGGTTCCGAGGCTGAGGGGGTGGACCAAGCACCTGAGTTTGACTTCATCGGCGAAGACTGGGGGCAGGCCCGGCAGGAAGAGGCCATTGAGGAGAGCCCCTTCCACCCAGCCGGGGCGGTTGAGGAATTTGTAATCGAAGACGAGCAGAGCCCTCCTGTCACAGCCGGTCAGGGGAGCGGGCTGTCCCTGCAGGACGAGGGGCAGGGAATCGATTCGGCAAGGGAAGGCATCGGGCTTTTCCAGTCCGAGGCCGATGGCCGACCGGAAGCCTTCCAACTCGATTCGGATTTCGATCAAGTTTCCGAAGAGGCACAAGAGGGCACGGTCGAGCTGCAAAGAGCCGAGTCAGGCGAGCCGTCCGGCCCGGATGAGAGAGAGTCTAAGGAGGAAGAGGGCGAACATCTGGACGACTACTCGGTTGTTTCGTTGGAGGAAGCTCTCGAAGAAGCCGACTTTTACCTCAAACTGGGTTTTCAGGAAGAGGCGACACGCGTGCTCAAGGTCTTGGTCCGCGATTATCCCGAGGATGAGCGCGTCCTTCGCCGTGCCAAGAAAATACCGGGACTGGCGCCGGTGCCCCCCCGCGAGCAGCCAGCTGCCTCAGACGGTCGGCAAGCGGCTCAGTTCGACCAGCAAGTCGACGATGCCTTGGACATTCTTTTCGAAGGGGATGGCGAAGAGGCGCTGCCCGAAGATGAGATCCTGCGCTACGACGTCCAAAAAAGCGGCCAGCCGCGCGATCAGAATCCCAAGGTCCACTACGACCTCGGGTTGGCCTACAAGGAGATGGGCTTGGTGGAAGACGCCATTCAGGAGTTCCTCAGCGCCGTCAAGCTGCTGCAGGGCAAGGAGCACATCCCCCAAAGGATCCTTTGCTGCAGTACCCTGGCCAATTCCTACCTGCAGCTGGATCGCTACGATGATGCCATCCGATGGGCGCGCGAAGGCCTGCAAATCAAGGACATGAAGGAATTTGAATGGAAGGCTCTGCAATACGACCTGGGCTGCGCGCTGGAGAGCAAAAAGGAGTTTGACCCGGCTCTGGATGTATTCCGCCAAATCGCCGACCGTGACCAAGGCTACCGGGACGTCCCCGCTAGAATTGATCGTCTGGCGGCAGCTACAGGCTAAGGCCCGATGCTCAACCGATTCCTGTTTTTCATCTACCTGCTCTACTGCTTCGAGGTGGGGCTTTTCCTGCTCATCTCTCCCTGGATGCAGATCTGGAACGAAAACGCTCTGCTGAGCTACTTCCCTGAAATCGTGCGTGACCTGCTGCTCAGCAACTATTTGCGCGGCGCTGTCTCAGGGCTGGGGTTGGCCAATCTCTTTCTTGGATTGCGGGAGGTGATTCATTTTCAACGCAATTTTAGAAAAACGCGGATGGAATCCGCCGATTCGCTACGCAATCTCTAGCCGTCCGGCCTTCCCCCAATGGCGCCCCCAAGAGTACCTGACACGCCTGTTCGAAACTTCGGCTCACATCGTCCAATGGCGCGAAAAAGACTGGACAGCCCGGGAGAACCGGCCTTGGGTCCGATTGGGGGTCCGATTGGCCGCCCGAACCGGAAAGCTCTTCATCGTCAACTCCCATCTGCGCTTGGCCCTGCAGGAAGGCGCCCACGGCGCTCACCTCACCTCCAAGCAAGACCTGACCCAAGCCCGCCTCTTGCGCCGCAGCCTCGGTCGGGATGACAGGCCTTTTTTGCTGGGCAAGTCGGTGCATGCCGTCTCTGATGCTCTCCAAGCCGAGTCGCAGGGCGCCGATTACATTTTCTTGGGGCCGATCTTCGATCCCATATCCAAGCAGTCGTCCCAGGAGCCTTTGGGGCTGGCCAGCCTGCGCGAAGCGACCCAGATGCTTCTGACGCCGGTCTTCGCCTTGGGCGGGCTCGGCCCCTCCCGCCTGCCCGACCTCCGCAAAACCAATGCCATCGGCTACGCAGGAATCGGCTGGGCGATCGAGGAGATGGAAGAGAAGGAATCAGGAGTCAGGAGTCGGGAGTCAGGAAGAAAGGGGTAAGCGCAAAGGCCGCTGTTCAAGGTCCAAGGTCCAAGGTATCATCTTCTTGCTGCCAACTGCCAACTGCCAACTGCCAACTGCCAACTGCCAACTGCCAACTGCCAACTGCCAACTGCCAACTGCCAACTGCCAACTGACTCC
>JANQFM010000317.1 GCA_028277865.1 Acidobacteriota bacterium | reverse complement strand
CACCGGCCTGCCGGAAGCCCCCGAGAATCCCTTTCGCCGGGCGGATCCCTTCAGGATTCCGGCGCTCAGATCGAATTGCGGGCCTACGATTCCAGCGGGGTGCAGTACGCCACTTTCGAGACGGATCTGGAATCGGAAAGCCAGTTTTCCATCCTGCTGAACCAGGCATTTGAGGGGTTGCGTCCCGGATGGGTGGAGGTCCTTTCCAACCGTCCTGATTTGCTCAGTTTCAGCCTTGTGGGGCGTCCGGAGAATACGGGGCTCGAATTCCTGGACGGTGCGGCCCTTTCGACCGCTCAGCAGGGGCCGCTCTTTTTACCTGAGGTCCGCAACGCGCCGGGCGAGGACACTTGGATCTACTTGGTCAACCCCTCGCCGTCCCCTGTCGGAGTTCTCATCGAGTGGCTGCTTCCCGACGGCTCGACTCGTCAGGAAATCCGCAGCCTCGATTCTCGCGGCATGTTTTCTTCAACCGTCCGCGAGCTGTTCGGCGTGGGCACTGGCGGGCTGATCCGCTTGACGACCGACACGCCGCACCCTCTTTATGCCATGGAGATCTTTGGAACCTCTCGGTCGCGGGGAGGCCTGTTGGCCTTGGAAGGCTCCTCGGCAGCCGCCACGCTCTTTGGTGCCCAACTGGCCTTGGGATCCAATATCGAAACCTTCATCCAGGTGGTCCCTCAGGGTACAGAGCAACTGATTTTCGAAGCCTTCGACGAATCGGGGCAGATCGCTTCTTCGGCTGCCATGGGAGGACTGAGAGCCGGAACCGCACATCGTTTGCAGGCCCGAACCCTGTTCAGATTCTCAGAATCTGAATCCTTTGTCGGCTGGCTGCGGGTGCGAACTTCCGAAGCAGGTGCAAGCCTGTTGGGCAGCCTGAGCTTCGAGCATCCCCAGGGAGAATTCCTGGCTGCACTTCCGCTGCAAAGCCGGGGCGCTCGCGAGTTCGTCCTCAGCCACGTGGCCGAAAACGAGCAGATTTTCACAGGGCTGACGCTGCTCAATCCTGACCTGAGTGCCAGCGGCTTCCCGACCACAGCAGCCGTCAGCGTGGAGATATTCGACCGAGGCGGAACGCAAGTGGGTCTGGCACTGCTGAGGTTGACTGCGGGTGAAAAGCAGGCCCGGCTGCTTAGCGAACTGGTGCCCCAATTGGGTGAGCGCGACGGCGGCTTCGTGCGGGTCCGCTCCAATCTGCCCGTGCTGGGGTTCGAGCTGTTCGGCAACAACACCTCGAGCTTCCTGTCAGCCGTACCGGCTCAAAGGTTGGTGCGTTGAAGGAAGCGGGAATTCGTGCCAAGCTCCGTGCCTTCTGTGCCTCTGTGGCCAAATCTCGTCACCCCCCAAACCAAGCAGGCTGCCAATAATGGATCCCGTGCAACAGCGCAGCCGCATAAACGGCTGACATCAGGTCATCCAACAAAATGCCCCAGCTGCCGGGCAGGCTTTCCATTTGGCGGGCGGGCGGAAGCTTGATGATGTCCATCAGCCGGAATATGAAGAACGTCCACAGGACGGTCAGAAGCAAGTTGTCGCCTCCCCGGAAAAGCAGAACGGTCATCAGATAGCCCGCCACCTCGTCCAGGACAAAGTTCTTGGGGTCTTTACAGCCCCAGTAGCTGATCGCCCAGGGTGTCAGCAGGTGGTTGATGGTGCTTGCCAGCAGCAATGACACCAATAGGAGAGGCGTATGCCAGCCATACGGCGTCCCGAGAGTGATGCCTAGGAAAACAGGGATGCCCAGCAATGCACCTGCAGTCCCAGGGGCAATTGGCGCCAGGCCCAGCCCGAAGCAGGTTCCGATCGCCAAATAGAAACGCTCCCGTCCAGGCATGGAGGGGGATTCTGCCATAGCCTGGGGCAAGTTGCCAGACGGAAGCCATGAAAATCCCGCCAAAGTACGAACTTTTCCCCGGAGACAGCGTGAACCAGACCGTTCGCCAGCTCTGAAACAGGGAGGCCTTGTTGGAAGATTCTCCATTGAAATAGACTGGCCCGCAGCGGGAGCGATTCGGATGACAGTTTATGAGACTCTTTTGAAGTGGATTCTGCGTCTGGTCGGGTGCACTTTGATGCTGGCTGCCTTTGCCGTCGGCATGCCTGAGCGCTGGATGGCTTTGGCCCACCAGGCGCTGGGATTCGGCTCTTTCCCGTCCAGCCCGGTAATGGAATACCTGGCGCGTTCCGCTTCTACGCTTTACGCCATGCGGGGAGCGCTGATGGTGCTGGCCTCGCTGGATGTGCGGCGCTACGCCCCGTTGGTTGCCTTTTTGGGCATCTCGGGATGCATTTTCGGAGTCGTGATGCTGCTGGTCGACCTGGAGGCCGGAATGCCCGTCTGGTGGACCCTGGTCGAGGGCCCACCCGTCCTGACCACCAACTTGTTGGTCTTGGGGCTGCTCTGGAAGATCAGGCAGCTATAGAGGGCAGGATCCAGGATACGGAATCCAACCGAGGCACTGCCTCGTAGGCCTGAATGTCGATTCCCTTCGATGGCGACCATAGAAAGTCGCCGCTCCGGGAGCCCCGTAGATGACCCGATGTTTCAGCGATTCGGAGTTCTGCTAGAATCCGCCGGGTGAAAGGGATCGATATCGTCACTGGCGGAGCCGGGTTCATCGGCTCTCACCTGTGCCGGACGCTTTTAAAGGCCGGGCGAAGGGTCCGGGTGGTCGACAATCTGTCCACTGGCCGCCTCTCCAACCTCGAAGGGCTCAGCAACGCTCACCCCGGCGCATTCGATTTTGTCGAAGTCGACATCCGGGATGTGGAGAATCTTCGGCCTTGCTTTGAGGATGCCGAAGTCGTC
Organism: Acidobacteriota bacterium; assembly: GCA_028277865.1. GTDB lineage: Bacteria > Acidobacteriota > UBA6911 > RPQK01 > DATIPO01 > JANQFM01. The sequence continues at coordinate 1,638 of JANQFM010000317.1, read as the reverse complement.
TACCACCAGGCGGCCATGACGTCGGTTGAGCAGTCGGTGCGAGAGCCGGAGTCCTGTCACGCCGTCAATTGCACAGGCAGCTTGAACGTTTTGCGTTGTGCCTGCGATGCCGACGCCTCCAAGGTTGTCCTGGCATCGAGTACCGCCGTTTACGGCAATGCAGCCGAGAACCCCTGCCGCGAGGACCACCTTCCCAAACCCGTATCGCCTTATGCGGCCACCAAGCTGGCTGCCGAGCACTATGCTCGCCTGTTCAACGACCTTTACGGGCTGCCCACCTTGTCCTTGCGCTACTTCAACGTCTACGGCCCCCGACAAGACCCGAATTCCGATTATGCTGCCGTCATTCCACGCTTCATTACCCGCATGATGCGAGGAAAGCCGCCAATCATCTTTGGGGACGGAGGTCAAAGCCGCGACTTTGTGCATGTCGAGGATGTGGTTTCCGCCAACCTCTTGGCGGCTCGTTCCAGTCAGGGGGGACTGAGCCTGAACATCGCCTCCGGTCGTTCTCACGACCTCAACCAGCTTGCAGCGATTTTGAACCAGATTTTGGGGCGAGACTTGAAACCGGTCTACGAAGCAGCCCGCGTTGGCGACATTCGCCGTTCGCAGGCCGATGTCCGGCTGGCCAGTCGGCAGATTGGATATGTGCCGGAAACCGTCTTCGAAGAGGGGCTGCGGAAGACGGCGGGCTCTTACAGGGGAGCCTGAATTTGAGACAGGGTGCCTACCCAAGCGGCTTTTTGCCGAACTCACCACGCCAGTATGTCAAAATGCCACTATGAGATGGTGAATTTTGACAAAAGCAGTCGGTAAGCGGGTTACAGGCGCAGAGCGAGAACTCGCTTTGCTTTTGCTGCCTTCAGAAATGGCAGAGACGTTCCCCACAGACTGTCATAATGCTGCTATCACATGGTGAATTTTGACAAAATGGTTGCCCAGGGCGTAAACTTGGCAGGTGAACTGAAGGATGACACTGAGAAAACTTGGCAAAATGCCATTAACATATGGTGGATTATGACAGATTATCTCCCTCGAGAAATGGCGCCGCTGCTTCAGAAGGCTCTTCGATCCATGCCTGTGGTTGTGCTGACCGGCCCCAGGCAAGTAGGCAAGACAGAATGCCTTAAAAAAGATAGTGCCCTCAAAAAACGCCACTACTTTACCCTGGACAACTTCGCCACCTTGCAAGTCGCCCGGCGCCAACCGGAGTCGTTGCTGGAAAAAGATGAGCCGGTTACGATCGACGAAGCTCAGCGTTGCCCCGAATTGCTGGTTGCCATCAAAAAAGCAATCGACGAAAATCGCCAGCCGGGACGCATCCTCCTCAGCGGCTCTGCCAACTTCGCTCTTCTCAAAGACATTACCGAGTCGCTGGCCGGGCGGGCCATCTACTTGGACATGCATCCCTTCACTCGGCGGGAAAGGCTGAATGCACTTGGCCGGACCCCCTTCCTGGTGAACTTTTATCGAAACCTCGAACTTCCCGACCAAAAAACCTCCGCGGTGCCGATCACCGAAGAGGAAATCCAGGACGGCGGCTTTCCGCCAGTCGCCTCAAACGGATTGGAAGACCGGAATTTCTGGTTCCTGGGCTACGAACAAACTTACCTGGAAAGGGACTTGCGCAGCCTG
>JANQFM010001118.1 GCA_028277865.1 Acidobacteriota bacterium | reverse complement strand
GAGAGCATTTGGAGGAGCCATTTCGGCTCCGATCCCGATATCGTCGGCAAGAGCGTCCAGGTCAACGGGCAGCCCCGCACTGTGGTGGGCGTAATGCCTGCCAAGGCTGAATTCCCCGAACTGGCCCGGCTGTGGGTTCCTTTGGCCCGCGATCCTCAGACTTCAGCACGCTTTGCCCGCGGCCTGCAGGTGACGGCAAGGCTCAAGCCGGGAGTCACTCTGGAGCAGGCTCAGGCGGCCTTGGAGCCGTTGGCCCGCAGCTTGGAGGAGAAATATCCGCGAACCAACCGGGAGTGCGGCATCCGCGTCACCTCGCTGCGCGACACCCGTACGGAAGACGCAACTGCGCCCTCGCTCCTCCTGCTGGGCGTCACGATTTTCGTATTGCTGATCGTCTGCGCCAACGTTTCCAACCTGGTGCTGGCAAGGGGGCTTTCCCGTCAGCGCGAGCTGGCCATCCGCAGCGCCCTGGGCGCCGGACGGGTCGAAGTGATTCGCCAGCTTCTGAGCGAAAACCTGCTGCTGGCAGTTGGCGGAGGCGTCCTGGGGCTGCTGCTGGGCGCTTGGGGCGCTCACCGCCTGATGGGGATGATCCCCATCGAGATGCCGGCCTGGCTGACTATCGAGACCGACGGACGGGTGGCGCTTTTCAGTCTGGCCGCCTCGCTGGCCGCCCTGCTCTTTTTCGGATTGCTGCCCACCCTCACGGTCGTCCGCAGCAGGGGTGGCCTGGCCCTCAAGGAAGGCGGACTGCAAAGCACCGCCAGCCCCGCTCGCCGCCGGATCCGCTCCGGGCTGGTCATCGCCGAAGTGGCCCTGGCAATGGTGCTGCTGGCCGGCGCCGGACTGATGTTGAAGTGCCTGACCCAGCTCAGCGCCGTCGACAGCGGCTTGCAGCCCCAAGGCGTTCTGGTGGCCGGAATGGACCTGCTGGCCCACCTGCAGGAAGAGCCCGAGGAGCGTATCCGCGTCTTTGATCGATTCCTGCATCGCCTGCAGGCCTTGCCGGGGGTGGAAGCCGTCGGCGCAGTGGACCGGATCCCTTTGGGGCGCGCCCAGAACTCCACTCGGCTGGCCGCCGAGGGCCAGAACGAGGAGCAGGCCCGCGGCAATCCTCAGCCCATTTTCCAATCCATCAGCCCGGGCTACTTCCAGGCTATGGGAATTCCTCTGCTCCGAGGCCGGACATTCGTCGATCGACCGGCTCAAGAGGTTTTTGAGGCCATTGTCAGCCGGCAGCTGGGCCAGGCGCTCTGGCCAGGAGAGGATCCGCTGGGCAAGCGCTTCAAGTTCGGAAACGCCGATTCCGAGAGCCGCTGGCGTCAGGTAGTCGCAGTGGTGGGTGACGTGCGCCACGCGGGGATCCAGCAAGAACCGGAGCCGATCGTCTACCTGCCCTACCATCAAGCCCCGCTGGGCCGTATGTCCTGGGCGCTGCGCACCTCCGGAGACCCTCTGGAACTGGCGGTCCCCTTGCGTCAAGCCGTGCGCGAGGTGGATCCCCACCAGCCCTTGCACGGCATCATGACCTTGCAGGA
>JANQFM010001114.1 GCA_028277865.1 Acidobacteriota bacterium | reverse complement strand
GAACTGAGCCTGACGGCCTACGCGGCCTCCGACTGGTCGCCGCCGCCCTCCGACGCCGAACTGCGGGGCTTTTTGCAGGACCAGCTTCCCGGCTACATGGTCCCCTCGGCACTATTCTTGCTGGACTCGATTCCCCACACCGTCGGCGGCAAGCTGGACCGGCAGGCTCTGCTGGCGGCCACCCCTCAGCGGTCAGCCCAAGATACAACCCTCCCCAGGACTCCCGGCGAAGAGCTGCTGGCAGCCATCTACGCCGACCTGCTGGGCCTGGAGAAAACGGGAATCGAGGACAGCTTCTTCGAATTGGGCGGGCACTCCCTGCTGGCCACCCAGATCGTGTCGCGCATCCGGCAGGTCTTTGAAGTCGAGCTGCCCGTGCGGGCTGTCTTCGAGGCGCCTTCTGTGGCGGCCTTGGCCCGGCGCATCGAGCAAGCCCGCCTCTCCCAGCAGGAAAGCGCGGCCCTGCCCCTGCTGCGCCGAAAGCGAAAAGGAGACGCGCCACTTTCCTTTGCCCAGCAACGGCTTTGGTTCCTGGACCAGTTGGAGCCCGGCAGCGTTTTATACAACGTCCCGGCCAGCATTGAGCTGCGAGGCTCTTTGCAGGTCGAAGCGCTGCAGGCGGCCCTCAACGAGATTGTGCACCGCCACGAGGCGCTGCGGACCTCTTTCCCGGCACTCGATGGCGAGCCTGTGCAGCGCATCCATCCATCGAGCTGGTCGCCCATTCCTGTGGTTGACCTGCAGGGCCTCGAGCAGCCGCAACGAGAAAGGGAATCTCAGCGCTTGAGCCAGCAGGCCATGACACGTCCCTTCGATCTGAGCCGCGGCTCCCTGCTGCGCGTCCAGTTGGTCCGCCTGGAGGCTGAGGAGCACCTTTTGCTGGCCGTCATGCACCACATCGTCTCGGACGCCTGGTCGCTGGGCTTGCTTTCCAGCGAGCTTTCGGCGCTTTATGAAGCCTTTTCGACCGGCGGTGCCGATCCCTTGGCCGACCTGCCCTTGCAGTACGCCGACTTCGCTGCTTGGCAACGGCAATGGCTGAGGGGCGCCGTGCTTGAAAGGCAGCTCAGCTACTGGAAGAAGGCAATGCAGGGGGCACCGCCGCTGCTGGAGATCCCTACCGACCGCCCCCGCTCGGCTCGTCCCGGCCACCGGGGCGCCAGCCTGGCCTTTTCGTGGCCCCAGGACCTCTCGCAAGCCGTCCGCCGACTGAGCCGCCAAGAGGGCGTGACGCTGTTCATGAGCTTGCTGGCCATCCTGCAGACCCTTCTCAGCCGCTACAGCCGCCAACCGGACGTCTCGGTCGGCTCGCCCATCGCCAACCGCAACCGTGCAGAAACCGAAGGGCTGATCGGATTCTTTGTCAACACCCTGGTTCTGCGCACTCGTTTCGATGGCCGACCCAGCTTCCGGCAGCTGCTGGCCCAAGTGCGCGAGACGGCCCTGAGTGCTTACGCCCACCAGGATTTGCCCTTTGAGCAGGTGGTGGACGCCATGCAGCTGGATCGCTCCCTGACCCATTCGCCCTTGTTCCAGGTCATGTTCGTGCTGCAGAACGCACCCCAGGGAGGCGGCCTGAAACTGTCGGGACTGGAGATCCAGCCCACTCGATCACCTCTGCAGACAGCCCGCTTCGACTTGACCCTGGCCTTCCTGCAGGATTCTGAGGATCTTCAAGGTTGGCTGGCCTACCGTCCGGGGCTGTTCGACGAGACGACCGTCCGGCGCATGGCGGTCCACCTGGAGAAGCTGGCCCGCAGCCTGGTCGCTGACCCGGATCAGGACGTCCTCCAGGCTTCCCTGTCCAGCCAGGCGGAATTGCATCAAGCCCTCCAGGAATGGAATGACTCGGCTGTCCGCTATCCGGATCGAGCCACTGTTCACAGCCTGTTTGCCGAACAGGCGGAGCTTCGCCCCGACGCAGTCTCGCTGGCCTGGCAGGCGGAACCCGGGCTGGACGGCCAACTCAGCTACCGGGCTCTGGAACGGCTCTCGGCGCGGGTGGCTCGGGGACTGCGCAGCCAAGGGGTGGCACAGGAGGCGCTGGTGGGGCTGCTGGCCCGGCGCTCGCCCGAATTGGTGGCGGGCCTGCTGGGCATCCTGCGTGCAGGAGGCGTTTACCTGCCTCTGGATCCCGACTACCCGGAGGCGCGGCTGGAGCTGATGCTGGAGGATTCGGGGGCAGGGACACTTTTGCTGCAAGGCGCCATGCCGGAGCGGTTGCCGCGCTCCCGCCATAAGGCCAACCAGATTCTGCTTCTGGAGGGCTGCCTGGCGACGGACGACGAGGCCCAGCCGTCGGAGGGCGACTTC
>JANQFM010001108.1 GCA_028277865.1 Acidobacteriota bacterium | reverse complement strand
TGGAAGGGCTGGCGCCGCTGGAGCTGCCCACCGACCGGCCTTATGCGGCGCGATCCAGCATGCGGGGGGATCTGGCCGAATTCAGTTGGCCATCCCACTTGACCGAACCGCTGCAAAGGCTGAGCCGGTCCTGCCAGTCGACTCTTTTCATGACCCTCCTGGCGCTTTTCAAGGCTCTGATGGGCCGCTATTCGGGACAGGATGACGTCAGCGTGGGGACGCCCTTGGCCAACCGCAACCGAACCGAGACGGAAGGCCTGATCGGGTTTTTCGTCAACACCCTGGTGCTGCGTACCCGCCTGGGCGGCAATCCCAGCTTCGAGGAGCTGCTCGACCGGGTGCGGGAATCTTCATTGCAGGCTTATGACAACCAGGACGTGCCCTTCGAGGAGGTGGTGGACGCATTGCAGCCCGAGCGCTCCCTGTCGCGGACGCCCCTCTTCCAGGTCATGTTCACCCTGCAGGATGCACCCGAGGGGGATTTTCGGCTTCCAGGGCTGCAGATTAGGCCTTTGCAGCCCAAAGTGACCAGCGCCAAATTCGACCTCACCCTGAGCATCACAGAGATCGGGGACGGCCTGTGGGGGACGGTCGAATACAGCTGCGACCTCTTCGACGCCTCCACCATCCGCCGCATGATCGGCCACTTGATCGTCGTGGCCCAGGCGGCTGTGGATGACCCTTCCAGGCGATTGCTCGACCTGCCCTTGCTGGGCCGCGCCGAACGGCATCAAACGCTGCTTGAATGGACGGGCTGTCATCGAATACCGATGCCGGGCGGCCAACAGTTCGACAGCATCGTGGACCTCTTCGCATCTCAGGTGCAATCCAGGCCTGATGCGCTGGCAGTCGCCGGGGAGCATCCGGACTTCACTTGCGGCCTCCTGCAGGTCAGCTACCAGGAGCTGAACAGGCGGGCAGGCGTAATGGCCGATCAGCTACGGCGCATGGGCGCCGGGCCTGAAAACCTGGTGGGACTTTACCTGGAACGCCGCCCTGAGATGATCGAGGCTCTGCTGGGAATCCTGGGCTGCGGAGCCTCCTATCTGCCCCTTGACCCGGAATATCCTTTGGAAAGGCTGGAGTACATGCTCGAGGATGCCCGAGTCGAGCACATGGTCAGCCGACGCGAATTGTTCGACGGGCTGGCCGGTTATCCGGCTCAGGCAATCCTGGTGGACGAAGCAGGCGACCTTCCCCAAGCCTCCCAGGTGGATTCAGTCCCGATCGCCCCTCACAGCGCAGCCTACGCAATCTACACCTCCGGATCGACGGGAGAGCCCAAGGGAGTGGTGGTCTCGCATTCTTGCCTGGCCCAATTCACCCAAAGCTGGATCGACTGCGTGGGCCTGAACCCTCTGGATCGGACGCTGCAGTTTTCTTCATTGAACTTCGACCAGTCGGTCTGCGAGATCTTTCCGCAGCTTTGCAGCGGTGCGCGCCTGACACTGCGTTCGGAAACCATGCTGGATTCCGTCCCGGCCTTCCTGAAGAGCTGCCGGGAGCTGCAGTTGACCATGCTGGACATGCCCACCGCCTACCTGCACCAAGTGGCGGCGGTTGTGGCTGCGGAACGCCTGCAGTGGCCTTCCAGCCTGCGCTGGCAGATCTTCGGGGGCGAACAGGTCCAGTCCGACCTGATGGCCGCCTGGAGGAAGCAAGCGGGCGAAGGCTGCCGGCTGCTCAACGCCTATGGTCCCACCGAAGCGACCGTCACTTCGGTGGTCTGGGCCTCGCAAGGCGGGATCATTCCGGATCCCGTGCCGGTGGGGCGGCCTCTTTCGTCGGACAGCGCCTTCGTGCTCGATCGATGCCTGCACCCGACGCCGATTGGCGTGAGCGGAGAGCTGTTTCTGGGAGGAAGCGGGCCGGCCCGCGAATATTTGGGCCGAGCTGCGGCCACGGCGGAAGCCTTCCTGCCCGATCCATTTTCCGCAATCCCCGGAGAGCGCCTTTACAGGACAGGCGACCGGGCCCGCTGGCGACCCTGCGGCGAGATCGAGTTTCAGGGACGCCTCGACCAGCAAGTGAAAATCCGCGGCTACCGCATCGAACCCGCAGAGGTGGAATCGGTCTTGAGCCGCCATCCGGCTGTCACCGAGGCGGCGGTGCTGGCGGCAACCAGTCGTACGGGTGAGCTGCGCCTGCTGGCCTATGCTGTCTCAGACTGGACTCCGACGCCCTCCAGCGCCGAGCTGAGGGGCTTTTTGGCAGATCAATTGCCGCCCTACATGGTCCCTTCGGCCCTGGTGCTGCTGGACGGAATCCCCTTGACCAGCAGCGGCAAGGTGGACCGTCGCGCCCTGCTGCAGAAAGCACCCGACCGGCCCTCGACCGAGCCGGCCCTGCCCCGGACCCCGGGCGAAGAGCTGCTGGCAGGGATCTTTTCCGACTTGCTGGGGCTGGACGGCATCGGCATCCACGAAAGCTTTTTCGAACTGGGCGGGCATTCCTTGCTGGCGACACAGGCCGTGTCGCGCATTCGCCAGACCTTGGCAGTGGAGCTGCCCCTGCGAGTCCTTTTCGAGGCGCCGTCGGTGGCATCGCTGGCCCGGCGCATCGAATCGCTTCGACTGGCCCAGCAAGCAAGCCCCGCGCCACCGCTGGCCCGCCGAGCCGACCCGACAACGGCGCCCCTTTCCTTTGCTCAGCAACGTCTCTGGTTCCTCGATCAGTTTGAGCCGGGAAGCAATCTTTACAACGTCCCGGCCTTCATCCAGCTGGATGGCCAACTGCAGGTGGCGGCGCTGCAGTCGGCGCTCAACGAGATTCGCCGACGGCACGAATCGCTTCGCACCACATTCCCCTCCCGCGACGGGCAGCCTTCGCAGCGAATCCATCCGCCCGGCTGGACGCCGTTGCCCATCGCCGACCTGTCCGGGCTGGATGCGGCAAGGCGTCAGGCAGAGGCAAGACGGTTGAGTACTGAGGCCATGGCCAGGCCTTTCGATCTGAGTGAAGGCACGTTGCTGCGAGTGCATCTCCTTCGTTTGGAGGTTGAAGAGCACGTCTTGCTGGCCGTCATGCACCACATCATCTCGGACGGCTGGTCGATGGCTGTGCTGTCGGGAGAACTGTCGGCGCTTTACGAGGCTTTTTCCGCAGGTCAGCCCTCTCCGCTGCCCGAACTGCCCCTGCAGTATGCCGACTTTGCCGCCTGGCAGCGCGACTGGCTGAAGGGTCCGGCACTGCAAAAGCTGCTCGAGTACTGGAAGAAAGCTTTGCGGGGGGCTCCGCCGCTGCTGGAGATTCCCACCGACCGTCCCCGCACGGCTCGTCCCGGCCACCGCGGAAACAGGAATCGAACCTGCGACCCCCGCGGTAGTGCAGGGTGAGTACGGGGCAGGGCGAGCAGAGGTTCAGCGGAGCTGAAGCTGTGCGAAGAGGGTAGGCGGAACAGGAATCGAACCTGCGACCCCCGCGGTGTAAGCACGGTGCTCTAACCAACTGAGCTATCCGCCTGAGGGGGCGACGAAGCTATCAGAAAACGCCGATCACGGCAGCAAGGGCTCGGGAATCACGCGCAAGATGGTCTGGGCTTCGCGCGGGATCTCTTGCAGCCACTGCGAGCACCGTCGCCCAGCGAGGGTGAGATCGTCATCGAGATCGAGCAGGGGGCGTAGCACGAAGTCGCGCTTGTGGGCTTGCGGATGGGGAAGGCGGAG
>JANQFM010001091.1 GCA_028277865.1 Acidobacteriota bacterium | reverse complement strand
CCGCTTGCGTCAGGAGCAAGCCCGCCTCATCGAGGCATTTCACTTTGACGGAAAGCGCGTTCAGGAGATCGCACTGGAACTCGGCATCTCGGAGCGGGCAGCCGAGGGCCGATTAAGGCGGGCCCGATTGGCTTTACGCGATCAGCTAAGGGCTTGCTCAAAAACAAGTCCTCGAATCTCGGGCCCAGATTTGGGTCAGATTTAGCCTGGTTCGACACCTCGACGGGGAGTTGGCCACCATCGGAGCTTGACTCCGTGGGCCGTGTTTAGAGACCAGAACCGACAAAGAGCTTAGTACGCCACCCCCGAGCTTGTCTCGGTGGGGCGATAAGGGCGACATGACGGGATTTTCAGAAGAGCCAGCAAAAGCTCCCAGTTTCATGGTTGCGGAGGGCTGCAGGTGCAGGCTGTGCGCTGGCCTTCTATCAGCTCCAGGATTGGGGAAACTGTGGGCAGGTTTGCACGGGCTGGGGGATCTTGCCGGCAATTGGATCCCAGCCATGGAACATCGCTCCACGGAGTCAAGCTCCGTGGTGGCGATAGCGTTTTGGAACTAGGTCTGGCTGCTAAACACGGCTCGACCGGGACAAGCCCGGCACGTGGCCTAGATACCTTCCAGCCCGGTTCCCCTAAAGTAAGAAGCGCTTGTCCTAACCAGGATTTCTCATGGACTGCTGCGGAGACACAGATCATCCGCCCTTGCTGCGTTGCGCACTCTCGGCCTGCTCGACGTACAGGCAGTACGCCTGCGCGAGCCTCGGTCGCAACGCCTTGCCAAAACGGAGCCTGCAATCCGTGAGAAATCCGAGCTAGTAGAGGAGAAATCAACCATGAGCAACGAGCAACATAGCCCGGATCCCGAGTTCATCTCCCGCCTGCAATGGCAACTGCGCAGCGAGTACCGGCGCCGGCAGCGCTTCGACAGCAACGGCGCCTGGAAGGGCGTGCGATATGGCTGGCTGCGCACGGCGGCGCTGGTCCTGGTCTCGCTTTCCCTGGGGGTGGCGGGGGTCAAGGCGGCCCAGCACCTGGAAAACTCCTGGCGCAAGGACCTGCTGCTGGCCCGTTCGGAAGCTTCCAGCGAATTGGCGCGGGCGCGCCTGCAGATCAATCAGGAAATGCTGGACACGGTTGCCAAGCAGTTCCAGGCCGGCTTGGCGAGCCGCCATGAATTGGGCTACGCCGAGATGGAGGTCAAGCAAGCCCAGCTGGAACTCAAGCGTTTGGAGCTTTCCATGGATGAGATGCAGCTCAGCGGCAGCCCTCCTCGCCAGGAGCTATCCGCTCCGCTGATTGCAGGCCGCGACTATGTCAGCCAACGCCTGGAGATCGACCAGCAGGAATCACAGCACCGCAGCGACTTGGCCAGGCAGGAATTCGAGAGGATCCTGGAAAGGGCGGAAGTCGGCCTGGCGAACCAGATTGAGGTGGCCTACTTCGAACAGGAGCTCAAGAAGCTGGAGATGCATTCGGATGCCATCCGCAGGAGCTTGAATCTTCGTGAGGCCTTCCTGAACGGGGAGATCAGTGCCCGCGAAGTGGAGCTGACGGAAATGCTCATCCAAGCCCAGAACCGTCAGGGCAGTGCCGCCTCCAAGCTGCAAGCCCTGCACATGGAGTTGGATCGCGTCGCCCGTCGCTTCAAGGTGGGGACGGCTTCGGAGCTGGACCTGCGGCAGTTCGAATTCCAGACCAAGGTCGCCGAAACCGAAGCGCGGCTGGCGGAGACTGAAGTCAAGCTCCTGCAACGCGAATTGGAGCAGTAAGAGCCACAGAGACACCCATTAGAAGTTTGAAGTCAAGAAAAAACACTATTAATCGAAGACATCCACACCCTTTTTTGTCAGCGAAACCAGAGTCGCTCCGCCGTTCAACGCAGATTCAACTTCTTGCCAGTGACTGCTCAGGATTTGAAAAAGCTCCGTATTGCCGCAATTCCCGACGTTGACATGGACGGTTTGAGGAGGTTTACCAAAGAGAAGTGCCCGATCGAAGAAATCGAAGTCCTTGGACAGGATGATCCGGCTTTGCAATCGAGCGATTCGCCAGACTCGGCTATCAGGCAACGCCACACCTCTTCCTTCAATCTTGTAGACGTGCAGTGCGTCGTTACCCTTCTCCTCAAGCCAGAGGCAAAGACGAGGCGGAAGCTGGGCGTCCACCAGGAATCTCATCCTCCGGACGCCTCAGACCGAGCAGCGCTGTGATGGGAAGCCAGCCGTGAGGCATATTCGAGGCAGGCATGGACGTCCTGCGCCTCCAGGTAGGGATAATCGTCCAAAATCTCCCGCCGAGTCATTCCCCCTGCCAAGAGCTGGAGGACGTCGGCTACGGTAATACGCATACCCCGAACCGTGGGTCGGCCTCCACAGATTTCAGGGTCGATCGTGATCCGGCTGTCCATTCGCTGAATTCTATCAAATCCCGCCAAAGTGTTGACGAAAAGGCGCTGAATGTC
>JANQFM010001084.1 GCA_028277865.1 Acidobacteriota bacterium | reverse complement strand
GTGGTGCGAGGCCCAAACCATGTGGATGCTGTGCTTCGAAGCGAATCCACCGCCTTCAAGGTGGATCACTTTCAGGCTAGCTGCCGGTTCGAGGCCGGTTCGGCCCAAGCGGAGGCCGGTTCGGCGCGGTTCGTCCACCCCAACGGCGACGGCCCCTTGCCGCTGGACCCTGTCAAAGACCTCTATGAGAACATCCTTTTCCATCAGGGCCGCTTCAGGCGCCTCAAGCAGTACTGGAACCTGAGGGCCACCGAGTGCACCGCCGAACTGATGCCCGACGGTCAAACCGAGTGGTTCGGCAACTACCTGCCTCGGAGCCTGCTGCTGGGCGACCCCGGCGCTCGCGATGCAGCAATCCACGCTATCCAGGCTTGCATCCCTCACGCCACAATCCTGCCTTTGGGCGTCGACCGGATCGAAACCCAGGCGCTGGATGCCCGGGCGGCCTTCACCTCGGCTCGTGAGCGCTCCCGCGACGGAAATACCCTGGTCTACGACTTGGAGGTGGCGGATTCGGAAGGCCGGATCCTGGAGCGCTGGCAAGGGCTGAGGCTGCGCATCGTCCACCGCAGCCGACCTTCGGCCGACTGGGCCGTCCCTTTGCTGGGAGCACATTTCGAACGCCGCCTGCAGGAGTTGATTCCCGGAAGCGCAGTGCGTGTGATCTTGGAAAAGGCGTCCGGCCGGCGCCCCGAAAAAACCGACCGGGTCATCGCCCGTTTGGTGAATGGCTCGGGCAGGCCGCTGCGGCGCCCGGACGGCAAGCCGGAATTGGTCAATGGCGAAAAGGTCTCCGTCTCTCACGCCGGAGACCTGATCCTGGCCGTCTGCACCGCCGGTCGCCTGGTGGGCTGCGACCTGGAGCCTGTCCAGGACCGTCCGCCTGAAAGCTGGTCCGACCTGTTGGGACCGGAACGCTTTCAGCTTTCCCGAGTCATTTCAGAAAAGCGCCACGAAGATCTGCACACCTCAGCCACCCGCATCTGGGCAGCCAGCGAAAGCCTGAAGAAGGCAGGAGCGTTGCCCAGTTCCCCCCTGACCCTCAAGGCAGCCACCCGCGACGGCTGGGTAGTGCTGGGTTCGGGGAAGAGCCTGGTTGGAACCCTGGTCGCCCAAATCCGTGAGAGAAGGCATCCCTTTGCCTTGACGGTGGTGCTGGAGGGTGCACCAGACGCGCCGGAAAGGAACCGCCATGAAAAAGCTCAAGCTTGACTTGAATGAACTCCAAGTCCTATCCTTTGACCCGCAACCCCTGTCCGGAACCGATCACAAAGGGACTGTCTTCGGCTTCGAGAACCTCGATGCAGACGGTTTGCCCACTGTCGATGGCCCCAGCTGCTCGTGCGGCTGCAACGGACCCAGCGACGAGACCTGCGGTGAATGGACCTGCTTGCTGTCTTGTGCGGTCACCTGCTGATTCTAGGTGTTGAACCGCACGTCGGAGATTCGAGTTTCATTTGTCAGTAAGGAATTCGCAAGGAATAGGGAAGGCTTGGGGGCGGAAGCAGAACCAGCGGGCTAGCGGGGGATCGATGCTGCGGCATCGCCTCAGCAGGGATTGGCGTTTGAGGCGGAAGCGCTGGCGGAGGCGCCAGGCGTCCCGGTAGGCGCCCAGTGAAGTGCGTTCGCGCAGCAGCACGTAAGCCAAAATGCCGGCGTCGCGCAGCCACATGTGGGGAAAGCAGCGTCGGCGCACGGCGCCATCCATGTTCTTCATCCGCATCAGATAGCGGTTCTTGAGGGAGTGGCGGTTCAGTTCGTGCGGCACCTGACGGCGCAGGCGGGGCAGCACCGAGCGGTGGTGCAAAGCGCAGGCAGCGGGCTGGTAGACGGCTTCCCAGCCCATCCGGCGGGCTCTCCAGCAGAGTTCGGCGTCCTCGCGGTAGGCGAAGAAATCCTCGTCGAAGTACTCGTCTTCGAAGCGGATGTCCTCCAGCATGTCCCGCGAGTAAAGAGCCGCTGCCGCCGTGATTCCGAAAACTCTCTGGGGGCTGTCGAACTGGCCTTGGTCCAGCTGGTCGCTGCCTCGGTCCAGATGCTGCTGGGCAGGGGTGAAGTAAATCCCCGTACTGTCCAGTACGGGGTGCCCGTCCCGCTCGAGGCGATTGCCGTCCCGGTCCATTCGCCATAGCTTGCCTCCCGCCATTCCGCTGCCGGGAACCTTGACTAAGACCTCAACCAGGCGCTCTATGTAGTCGGGCTTTAAAAAGCAGTCCGGATTCAAGACCAGGGCGTATTCGAAATCCTCCCCGATCAGGTTGCGGTTGTGGGCAACTGAAAATCCCAAGTTGATGTCCGAGCGCTGAATCCGGATGGGGAAGCGGCTGGCGATATGGAGGCTGCGGTCCTGGGAGGCGTTGTCGAAAAGCTTGACCCGCAGCGGGACAGATTGCCGATGGACCGCCTCCAGGCATCCTCCAATCCAGTGCTGGCTGTTGTAAGTGACAATACTGACCAGAACTGTCGGTTGGATCAAATTCGCCATGTTTGGGTTTTCCCGGAAATGAGCGTCGCACAGGAGCCACTGTATTCCGAATCCAGTTCGGTATTGCCCGATGGACTTCGCGCTTCAAATTCCTCGAAATCTCTCATGTCCTGCAACGTAAAACTTGAATGCCCGGGCGTCAAATCAGTCCGACTTG
>JANQFM010001049.1 GCA_028277865.1 Acidobacteriota bacterium | reverse complement strand
GTCTTCCAGACGCCTCCGCCGGTGCTGCCGAAGTAGTAGACCTGGGGCTGCGAGGGGACTCCGGCGACAGCGGTGGAGCGTCCGCCTCGGAACGGCCCGATGTTTCGCCACTGAATTCCCTCTAAGAGGCTGTCATCAAGGGCGGCATTCGAGTCAGCTTGGGCGAAAGCAGGACGGATGCACAGAAAGGAAAGGACGATGGTGAAAAGGATACGGTGATGCATGGTTCCTCCCATCCGGACTCTTCGCGCGAAGCGCCAAACAGGCAAGAGCCTGTGCGACCGGATTCAACCCCGCCTAGTGTGACACGGCCTCCGACGAGGTACAATCTTGGCCGACCTTTGCGACAGGCTTTGAAACAATGCTGCCCACTCCGAAACGCTTATGAAGCTGCCCTTTTGGATCGATACCGATGCAGGCTCGGACGACGTCGTTGCCATATTGATGGCCTTGAGGCATCCGGCTGCCGATGTGCTGGGCATCACCGTAGTGGCGGGCAATGTCGGGATCGATCAGGGGGTGCGCAACGTGCTCTTTACTGTGGAGCTGTGCGACTCCTCGACACCTGTCTATGCCGGCGCCAAACGTCCGCTGGTGCGTGAGCCGGTCGATGCGTCCTGGTTTCACGGCCGCGACGGTTTGGGAGACCAGGGCTTTCCGCCCCCCGCCAGTGAGGCCAGCCAGGAGCACGCTGTTGACGTGCTGATCCGCCGGATTCGCAGTAATCCGGGATTGGTGCTGGTGACCTTGGGGCCTTTGACCAATCTGGCCTTGGCGCTAGGCAGGGCGCCTGACATCGCCGAAAAGTTGGGCCGTTGCGTGGTCATGGGAGGGGCAGCCTGCACAGTGGGCAATGTGACTCCGGCGGCCGAATACAACATTTGGTGCGATCCGGAGGCAGCTCGGATCGTCTTCCATTCGGGGCTGCCCATCGAAATGGCGGGCTGGGAGCTTTGCCGAGGCCAAGCCAACCTGAAGGAGGACGACATGCGGGCCATTCGTCAACTGGACAATCCCCTGGCCCGCTTCACCCTGGACTGCAACCAGGCCGCCATCGAAGCCAATTTCCGCCAGTCGGGCGAATCCGGCCTGGCACTGCCAGACCCCGTCGCCATGTCCATCGCCCTGCAACCCTCCATCTGCACCCGCAAGAGCCGTCACCTGGTCGATGTGGAGACCCGCAGCGAACTCACCCGCGGCATGACGGTGGTGGATGCGCTGGATGTGGCCGGTGACGAGCGCAACCATTCCCACTGGGGTCCGATTGCTCAATGCCCATCCAATGTCGAAGTTTGCTGGGAAATCGACATCCATGCCTGGAAGCGGTTGCTGTTGAGAAGCCTGAGTTGAGGAGGGAAGGGGAGCCGCTGACTATGCCCAAAATCGTCGTGGCGGGAAGTTCCAACACCGATCTGGCGGTTCAGGCGCCCCATCTGCCCTCGCCCGGCGAAACGGTGTTGGGGGGAGACCTGATCCGGGCTGCCGGGGGCAAAGGCGCCAACCAGGCGGTGGCGGCGGCACGGCTTGGTGCACAAGTGACCCTGGTGGCACGGCTGGGAAGAGACCCTTTTGGCCAAGCCGCCTTCGAAAACCTGTCCCGTGAAGGCATTTCGTGCGATTTCCTGGTCCGCGATGCGCACAGCCCCTCCGGAGTCGCATTGATCATTGTCGACCAACAGGGCGAAAACCAGATCACCGTGGCGCCGGGCGCCAATGCCCGTCTGAGCACTGACGACATCGAAGCGGCCCGCCAGGAGATCCAGAGTGCGGACGTCCTTTTGCTTCAACTGGAAGTCCCTTTGGCAGCCGTGCGCAGGGCCGCCAAATTGGCTTTCGATGCGGGGGTTGCGGTGATCCTAAATCCGGCGCCGGCTCAGGCGCTGGAGAAATCCTTGCTGCGCAAGGTGGCAATTTTGACACCCAACCGCAGCGAGGCTGCTCTTTTAACCGGTATTGCGGTCGAGGACGGGGAATCCGCCCGCCAGGCAGCCTCTCAGCTGCTCGAATCCGGACCGCAAAGCGTCGTCCTGACTCTCGGATCGGAAGGTGCCTTGATCGCCTCAAGAAACTGCCTTGAACTGATCCCTTCCCTCAGTGTCCAGGCCGTGGATGCCACCGCCGCCGGAGACGCCTTCAACGGTGCCCTGGCTGTGGGGCTGGCCAAAGGGCGTCCTCTGCCGGATGCGGTTCGATTGGCCAACGCAGCCGCTGCCCTGAGCGTCACCCGCCTGGGCGCTCAGCCGTCCCTGCCCAATTGGCAGGAAGTGGAAGGGTTAGGCTGAAATATGAATCGCCCGCTCCTGCACCAGCCCTGAAGGACTGGCCTAATGACCCCTCAGGGCTGAAGCCCTTCGGGAAATGCTGCTGAAGCGGCCTACGGCAATCCCATCAATCGTGTCCATCCGATAACATCGGCCTTGAAGAGCCTGCCAACCCAGTACTCTCCTTGACAGCACCTTGCCGCCCCTGTTAAAGTGACAATGTTACTTTTATTGGAGAAGAGATTTGAGCACACATCGATTGGGCGAATTCGAATTGCTGGTCTTGCTGGCGGCCTTGCGGCTCGGGGAAGGGAAGGCCTATGCGGTTTCCATCGTGGATGAGATCCATCGGCGCACGGGACGCGATGTGCAGCGGGCTTCGGTCTATGTGACGCTGCAAAGGCTGGAAAAGAAGGGATTGGTCTCCACGCGGCTGGGAGACCCTCTGCCCGAACGTGGCGGCAAAGCGCGCCGCTACGTCCGTCTGGAGCCCGTCGGCCTTTGGGCGGTACGCGAATCCCGTTCGGCGTTGCGCAGCATGTGGGGCGGGCTGGCTCCGGTTTTGGAGGAGACATGAAGCAGGCGCCGTTGTGGGCCCGGATTTTTCTGGCGGCCTCGGTACCTCTGTCTCGCCGGGAGGACGTGTTGGGCGACTTGAACGAGGTCCACGACAGCAGGCGTGCACGGCTCCGGCCATGGGCAGCCTGGCTGGCCAGCTCCTGGGACGCCCTGCGAGTGGCCGCAGCCTTTGCAATCTGCCGCTGCGGCGAATGGAGAGATCAAATGAAGCAATGGATCGTTTGGCCGGAAGTGAAGCTGGGAATGAGGCTGGTTCGAAAGCAGCCGTTGATGGCGACTGCCGTCATATTGGCACTGGCGGCCGGAATCGCCATCGCCTCCATCGGCTTCACCTTGCGTGAGGGAGTCCTGACCAGCGAATTACCGTTCCAGAACGGCGACCGTTTTGTGATGCTGACTGTCTTTCAGGAGCCCGGAGGCCGTCGGGCAAGGCTGGATCTGGACCGCTATCACCTCTTGCGGGAAGAAGCGACGACTTTGGAACACTTGGGGGCGTTGCGGGGAGCGCAGCCCAATATCCTGCATCCCTCGGGCGAAGTGGAACCGGTACAGGGCGCCTTTGTGACCCCCAGCAGCTTCCGTTTTCTCCCCTTCGCTCCCCTGCTGGGGCGAACACTTGTCGCCGAGGACGGCCAGCCTGGCGCAGCCGCTGTGGCACTGATCCGCCAAAGCCTTTGGGAACGGCGCTACGAAAGGGATCCTCAGGTGATCGGAAGCTCGCTGAACGTGTCGGGTGTGGACCGGACCATCGTAGGAGTGATGCCTGATGAGTTCGAATTCCCCACTTCCGGCGAGATCTGGATCCCTTTGGAGGAGCATTATCTGGGAGGATCGGGTCCGAGCGACGCCCCTCCGGTGCGCGTTTTCGGACTGCTCAAGCCGGACGTGCCCTTGGCAACTGCCCAGCAGCAAATGAGTGCTCTCTCCGCCCGGGCTGCTGAGCAGCGTCACGAGGAGGCTGAAGTTCGCCTCAAGCTGGACTATTTTCCTCAGGCCTTTGTCACCGGACGCTTCGACCTGGTCGTGACCGTCCTGGTGAGTGTCCTGGTGCTGGTCCTGCTGGTTATCGCTTCCAACGTGGCCAATCTGATTCTGGCCCGATCCTCCTCCCGCAGCTGTGAACTGGCCATCCGCACGGCCTTGGGTGCAGAACGCAGCCGGTTGGTGGGCCAGATTTTCGTCGAAGTCGCGATCCTGGGCGCCATCGCAGCCGTGATCGGGCTGGCCGCCGCCTACGCGGTATTGGAGCGGGTCGGCGGCAGCGTGGACGAGATTCCTTTTTGGATCAGCTTGACTCCCAATGCCAAGACCCTGGCCTTTGTCACTGTGATCACCCTGCTGGCCAGCGCGGTGGGAGGGATCCTGCCTGCCCTCAAGGCCACCCGGCGCGATCCTGCTGTTACGCTGCAGTCCAACCGCCCCGCCGGAGGCCCGATCGGACTGGGACGCATGGGCGCTGTCATGATCGTGGTCGAGATGGCCCTTTCCGTGGCCTTGCTCAGCGGTGCGGCGGTCATGGCCCGGGCCTTGGCCGGGCACCTCAACCAGGATTTCGGATTGCCTGCAAATCGAGTCCTGACGGCCCAAGTATACGTTTCGCCGCCTCAAGACGGCGACGGCTCGCTGGCCGCATTGAAACTATCCGTCGTAGAAGCGGCCCGAAAGATTCCCGGCGTTGCCTGGGCCGGGGCTGCCAGTCACCTGCCCCGCCAGGATCCCCGCAGCCAGCCCGTTGTGGTGGAGCCATTGGACGGCCAATTGGAGCAGGCCGCCATGCAAGCGCCGATTGCGGCGGTCGGACCCGGCTTCTTTGAAGCCTTGGGCGTTGCAGCCGGCAGCGGTCGTTTGCTCTCCGAGGCCGACTTGGCAGAGGGCGCTGCGCCGGTGGCGATTGTCAATCAGCCGTTTGTGGAGAAGTTCCTGGCCGGGCGAAATCCGATCGGGCGACGGCTGCGGGCGACCCAAACCGGCCCGCTGGAAGAATCCACCCAGTGGCGTGAGATCATCGGAGTGGTCCCCGACCTGGGCCTGAGCGCCGCCGATGAAGCTTCGGCGGCGGGCTACTACATCCCTTGGTCCCTGCGGCAAAACAGCTACTTCCATCTGGCGCTGTACGCCCAGGGGGATCCGTCAGCGCTCTCGATGCCGTTGCGACAGGCCATCCTGGAGGTCGACCCGACGGCTCGCCTGACCCGGGTGATGCCGCTGGAGCAGGTGGGCGAAGAGGAGCGGATGTTCTTTTCCGTGATGGGCTCTTCCCTGATTGCCATCGGCGCCATGGCACTGCTGCTTTCCCTGATGGGCATTTACGCCATCATGTCCTTCAGCGTCCAGGCACGGACCAGGGAAATTGGAATCCGCATGGCACTGGGGGCGGCCTATCGTCAGATCCTGTGGCCGGTGGTGGGCAGGTCGAGCCTTTACCTGGTTTTGGGCGCCGTTTTGGGAACGGCTTTGGGAGCGGTCCTGATGCAGGCCAAGGGCATCTTCGTCTCCCGGCTGCCCACCGGCGAACCCTGGGTCTTTCCTGTCGTGATCATGCTCATGGCGACCGCCGGTCTGCTGGCCTGCTGGACCCCGGCCCGACGAGCCCTGACAATCCGCCCCGCTGAGGCGCTCCGGCAGTGAGAGGGGTCGGTGGCCAAGGCCGAAACTTGACTCGAGTGTGAAGAAAACGTCAATCTTGGCGACCTGGAAGCGCCACCGATTCAAGACACGGTCCCATTCTGGAGGCTCTCCAGGAATTCCTCAATAGCCTGGGCGAAGGCTTCGAAGCGGTCCAGTTCTTGGTGGAGAATGGTCCAGACGCGATCCATGTCAACGTCCAGATAGCCGTGAACCAGCACGTTGCGAAATCCTCCCAATCCCCGCAGCTCTTCCCTAAGTCGGCTTGAGAGGACTCCCTGTTCGGTCAGTTTCTGAATCACGTCTTCGTAATTGGAGCTGTGAAGGTTGAAATGACCGGCAAGGATGTGGTTGCCAATGTCGAATACGGCTTCTGCCGCCAATTGCAGTCCCCTTTCGGCAAGCCAATAGTGGCGATAGGAAGCCAGGAATTCCCTGCGGGACACCTGACGGACGTCCATCAGGTTCAACAGGATCTCCCGCATCTTGCGGAGCCTTTCCCGGATAGTCTCGGCACGCAGTGTCATTGCATCGCCTCACGCGCCAGACGCTGTTGGACGGCCCTCAAATAAGCCGTGTCGAAGCACTCCAAAGCGGCTCGATGTTCGAATTCATCGACCAGTTCTTCATCTCTGGCAAAGAGGCGGCAACCGGTCGCCACCACCTCGTAGCGCAACAGGGGCGGAGCGAAATTGAGGACCACCAAGTCGATGTCATCCCGCCGTAATTCCTCGACCACCCTGGACCTGAGTTGCAATTCCTCCTTCAGGCTCACCTTCCGCTCCAAAAGTACCGCGATGTCCACATCGCTTCCTGGCCTCTCCTCTCCTCGGGCTTGCGACCCGAAGCCATAAATGGCCACAACCCGCGTGTCCTCTGCCAGGCGCCGGGCAGCTAATTGAAGTTCGTCGCTCACAATGGCCAAGGTTACCAAGAAGAGGAGGGCCGTGTCTTGAATTTCGATTCCGCTGAAACGAGATCTGAGTGGACAGGACGCTGGGGATTTCAGAGAATTCAAGACCGCATGAAGAAGGGCAATCTCGAGCAATCACCCTGGGTGGACGGCTTGACCATCGGCGAGGTGCTGCGGCGCACCAGCCGGAGGTTCGGCGACCGCGATGCGATGGTCTTCCCCGCCCTGGGAAAGCGTTGGACCTATGCCCAGTTCAACCGAGAGGTGGACAGGGCCGCCAGGGGATTGCTGGGGCTGGGCCTGGGACAAGGCGACCATGTAGCTGTCTGGGCCACCAACGTGCCCGAATGGGTCATCCTTCAAATGGCCACTGCGCGCATCGGCGCCGTACTGGTGACCATCAACCCGGCTTACAGAGTCGGCGAGCTGATCTACACCTTGCGGCAAAGCGACGTGGCTGCGCTCTTTTTGGTGGATCGATTCAAGTCCTCCGACTATCACGCCATTCTGCTGCAGGCCTGCCCGCACTTAAAGAGCGCGGAGCCGGGAAAGCTCAGGTGCAGCCAATTTCCGCGCCTGCGGTCGGTGATCACCTTGGGGGAGACCCGGCTTCCGGGAGCGCTATCCTGGCAAGAGATGCTGGAGGGAACCCAGGCGGAGATTCCCCTTGTGCAACTGGATTGCAGGCAACCGGTCAACATTCAATACACCTCGGGCACCACCGGGCGCCCCAAGGCCGCCATGCTGACCCACCGCAATCTGCTGCTCAACGCTTATCACGTTGGAAACTCGCAACAATTCGGACCCCAAGACAAGGTTTGCATCCCGGTCCCTTTCTATCACTGCTTCGGCTGTGTGCTGGGGACGTTGTGCTGCCTGGTGCACGGGGCGGCCATGATCATTCCAGCCCAGTACTTTGACCCTTCGGCGACCTTGCGGGCCATCGAAGAGGAAAAAGCCACCGCCATCTACGGGGTTCCCACCATGTTTGTGGCCATGCTGGAGGAGTTGAAGCAAAACCCTCGCTGCACGGGATCGCTGCGCACCGGCATCATGGCCGGCAGCCCCTGCCCGGTGGAGGTGATGCGCCAGGTCATCGAAAACCTGGGTGCCCGCCAGATGACCATCGCTTATGGCCTTACCGAAGCCTCTCCCGTGCTGACTCAAACTCAGATCGACGACCCCATCGACGTGCGGGTCGAGACTGTTGGACGCCCCATTCCCGGCGTTCGGATCCGGATCGTCGACCCCTCCACCCGTCTCCAGGCGGAAGAAGGCCAGCCGGGGGAGCTGTGCGCCCGAGGCCACGGAGTGATGCTGGGCTACTACAAGGATCCGCAAGCGACTCGCGAAGCCATCGACGAGCAGGGCTGGCTGCGGATCCTTGTAGTAGCCCAGCATCACTCCGTGGCCTCGGGCGCACAGCTCCCCCGGCTGGCCTTCTTCCGCCTGGAGACGGGTGGAGAA
>JANQFM010001041.1 GCA_028277865.1 Acidobacteriota bacterium | reverse complement strand
GAAGTCGTAACAAGGTAGCTGTAGGAGAACCTGCGGCTGGATCACCTCCTTTCTAACGGCCCCAAAAGGCCAAGACCCATTCCGATTTCAACCATCCCGATGCCCGCTTTCAACCCTCTTGCCCGGTTGCCAAAGAGCGTTCTCCCGCTCTTTACTTCCTTTTTTTGTTGTGGGGGTATAGCTCAGCTGGAAGAGCACCGGCTTTGCAAGCCGGGGGTCGGCGGTTCGAGCCCGCTTACCTCCACCAACCGCAGGCCTTTCCACTCCGCTTAGATCTGGCTTTCCAGGCGCCGGATAACGCTCTTCATGCCGGCCCACCAGCGCACCATGGGAACGATGATGGTGGCCTCGACCGGCTCCTGCAGGTGAGGGTCCTTGAGAAACAGGGAAAGCTGAAAGTCTTCTCCTTCCCCTTCGGTAAAGCAAACCCAGGCCGGGCCGTCCGGGTAATTTGCATTCAGGAAGGCCTCCCGTTCCTCATCGCTCAGGCCGGCCTCCAGCATCAGGCTGCCCCCTGCAACCACGCAGCCCGCCTGGGGACGGTTGTCCTCGATGACCTTGAGCATCGAGGAGCGGTATTCCTCCAGCATGCCGTGAAACTCGTCGGTGAGCCTCTTCAAAGGCTCCTGCAAGCCGGAATTGAGCAAGAGCTGCACATCCCGGTGTATTTGGCGCTGGCTGGCCTTGGGATAGAGTCGCCTTTCCGAGACCGCCAGATCCGACATCTGACCGATTTCCTTGGGCGAGGCGCCCAGCACCTCGTAGATCTCTCCGATAGTGATCCCATAAAGCCGCGACAGGGTCAGCAGCTTCAAGGGCGAGGGCATCTTCCCGCTGTTTTCAATTTCGGAAAGAAAAGACTGGCTGATGCGAAAGCTCTTATCGAAATCCTGACTGCTGCGGGCAACCTGCTCGGCTGTCATCTTGGCTTCTTCGCGGCAGCGGCGCAAAAAGGCTCCCAGACGGCTTCCATTCTTGATGCCCTTCCTGGCCATACCCCTTAGAATACAGGATTTTGAGGCTCTTGATGGCAGGAGGCTTCCGGTGCCCCAGGAATCCTGAATGTCATGGCTCATCATGGATGATTTCCAGTGCTAACAAACCTGTTTTAAAGAATATTACTTGACTATCAAAGCGCAGGCATGAGCGGCGCAAAGCACCTTCTGGCGATAATCACCCCAAAAATGCCCCATTGGAGCGCCTCTTTCATCAAATTTCGCTGTAATCGCCATAATTGACTTACAAAACACAGATTTTTACATTTTTTCATTGTTATAGTGATGAAGGACGTGTAGAATATCGCTATATCGATATTCGCCCTTCGGCGAACCACCGATCCGGTCGGATCGAAGGGGTTGAATCGCTGCAGCGGCCATCGATGAACAGAGGTGCCCGTCGGCCCTCACCGGGATTGAGCGGGCTTGACAAACGAAGCACGAATCAGGGAAGGGAAAAAAGTGAGATCAAAGGGAAGAATCAACAATTTCGTGGGTCATCGCCTGCGCGAGATCCGAGTCGCCAAGAAAATGACTTCTCAGGAAGTCGCCCGCCGGGCGGGAATCGCTCCAGGCTCCTATAGCTGCCTGGAGAATGGCTGGTACAAAATCAACCTGGACAACCTGTTCCGCATCCTTCAAGTGCTCAAGGCGGATGTCACCGATGTCTGGCCGCGCGCTGAAGCGGACCAGTCCAACGTGATCGACGACAGCTACCTGCAGGACGTGGTGCGGGATGCCATGGCCAGCCAACCGCGCGAAATCACTTTGGACGACGTCTACGAGGCCGTCTGCCAGGTTTTCGAAATCCCCAAGGACCAGTTTCAGTCCCAGTCGCGCTGGTCGCGCCTGACCGAAGCACGCGGCGCTGCCGCCATCCTGGTCAAGGGAGTCCCGCATCTGAGCCTGACAGCGCTGTGCCGTTCATTGGGCTGCAGCATTTCTTCGATGAGCCACCTGACACGCCGGGTCCAGGAACGGGCCCAGGACGATCAGGTCTTGGCCGCCAAGATCGAAAAGGCCCGTCAGATCCTGCGCAACGAATTTGCGATCGACGAAAGAAAGGCCTCCTAGGCGCAATGCCTTTGAGGCAGGCGATCAGGGGACCAGCAGGGGCGGATTGTCGACGCTCGGCATCCGTCTCTGCGCCTCTCCTCCGCGGAAGGACCCCACCGCCTCCTTGCTGGCGTCCGCGCTGTCCTACCGAATGAGAAGGGGGGTTTCTTCAACCCTGGATTCGGTTCGCGTATCGGGGCGGGTTCCACTGAGCAGAGAAGAAGCCACTTGGCGCCACACCAAAGTCAGCCCATTCACCAACAACAAGGCTCCCCCCGCCAGCACTGCACCGGCTGCCGCGCACATCAGGGCTTCCTCCCAGGTCGTCACATAGCCGACTCCGATTTGGACGGGCACAAATTCGTAAACGAACGGGACAGCTATCAGCGCCACGGAACTGACCAGCGCTGTAAAGGTCAACGAAAAGCTGACGATACCCAGGGGGAGCTTCAACAGCAGGTAGAGCAAGCTTCTCCAGGTGCAGGAATCGCCCAGGCGGTGTTTCACCGTTTCCCAGATCCCAGATTCTGTCCCTGCCTGACGTTTGGCGGCGGGGATATCCAGGCCCAGCATCGAACCGGCCAGGCGGCGTTCGAACTCCGCCAAGGCCAGCCAGGCGGCCATTACGATGGCCAGGATCGGAATTCCTATCCAGATGATGGCCAGGCCCAGGCCCAGCGAGATTCCCACCGTCAGGAGCACAAAGTAAAAAACTCCCAAGGGAAAAGCCGCCAGCAAGTAGGCGAGGCGCAGAAAAAAGGGGCCGGGAGAGAAATCGAACAGGGAGGACTCGTTTGCCTCCGTAGCCAAATCATTGCTCATTGGAATCCTTCTGGCTTATTTGAAATTCCTTGATTCGATCGCGCCGCAAGACCCGCGCACCGTGCGCTTCCTACGGCCTGCAGGGGAGGAAAGTTCACCGGGGCTGCTGGGAGGCTGCCTCCGTCAAATCGGACAGCAGAGCGCTTGCCGGCGGCGGCCAAAAATTTTGTCGTCAGGCGAGTAAATGATTTATTCTAAGAAGAATGAGGGAAAGAGCCGGAACACGTCTGCGGGATGCGGCCGCTGCAAAGCGGCTACCGATTTCGACCGAGGAGGATCCATGCCTAGGCCGCTGGGATTGCCGTTTTTTTCAACCTTGAGTCAAGTTCGGGCATTGGCGCTTCGAAAGAGGCAAGTCGGCAGTCGGCAGTCGGCAGTCGGCAGCCCGGATTCCGGATCCACAGCCGACAGCCTGCAGCCGTCCGGCCTGAAGCTTCGCCTTGCTCGACATGGCCTTGTCTTCTTGACCGTTGCATTGTGCCTGTTTTCGACCCTGGCCGCTCAACTGGCCGATCCCGGCCCAAGCCGAGGGCGGTCGGCGCCTTTCAGCTTGAACTTTCACGTGCCATTCGGGCATGGCGGGCATGGCTTTTTTGGGGGGGGATTTGGCCGAGGCTTTCTCTCCCATCCATTTCATTTTGTGCCGCTGCACTTCCCCTTCCACCAGCCCTTCTTTTTCGACGGCCGCGCGCGGCATGGCAGAGGCAGGCACTTTGCCGGCCCTGACAGCTTCCGCTTTCATGCCGGCCCTGCGGGCGGTGCGCCTTTCTTCTTCGATTCCGGCTATTACAACTACAATACGCTGGTGGTGGGTTCCGATCGGGGCGGATGGGATTGGTTCGTGGAAGAGTGGAAGGACCAGGATCCCCGTCAGGAGCAACAGGATCCCTCGGATCCGCTCTCCGAATCCCTGCTGCTGCAGGAGGGGATGAGCCAGGACGAGGTCATCCGTATACTGGGCTCTCCGCTGCAGCGTGTGCAGCTGGCCAACCGGGAAATCTGGAAATACTCAGGATACTCGCTTCTCTTTGAAGGAGGCGCCTTAAAAGAGATGCGATGAGGCGGCAACTGCCGAACATCCCAGCAATTGTTGATTTTTAAAAACGAAGAGGAAGCCTGGAAAAGGGGGCTTCCGCTCTCAGTCCGGAGGGGTAGACCGTGAAGAAACTGCTTGCATCGGCACTGGTTTTGACAACTTGTTTGGCACCCGCCCTGGCCCAGAAAAAGCGGGTGGCCGTGATGGATTTTGATTTCGGCACCGTCCAGAGATGGTGGGAGGGCAACTGGGACATCGGCAAAGGCATCTCGGATATGATCGTGGACGAGTTGGTCAACGACGAGGCCCGGACCTACAGCGTCATCGAACGCAAGCAACTGGACACCATCCTGGCCGAACAGAATTTCTCCAACAGCAACC
>JANQFM010001056.1 GCA_028277865.1 Acidobacteriota bacterium | reverse complement strand
AAGACACCCGCCGCCTCAGAGAAAAGTGGAAGCTGGAAACCGGCCAGACTTACGATGCCTCATACGTGAGAGGCTTCCGAAGGAACATCCCCGGCAAATTCAGGAAGAGGGTCCAGATCCGTGTCGATCCAGACCGCGAAGCACGGGTTGTTGACGTGACGTTCGCCTTCCGTTAGCCCAAATTTTCTCATGGGTTGCCGTCGTGAGGGGCCGCAAGTGCCGTGCAGGCAAGGCGTCGCGACCGAGTCCCGCGCAGGCACACTGTGCAACAGCCGCCCGTGAGAAATAATGTTGTTCAAGTAAAAAGAATCGGGCTGGAATAAATAGAAGCCCCGTGCCGGGCTTGTCCCGGTCGGGCTGTGTTTAGTAACCAGACCCGCTTCAAAAGCCCTATCGCCACCACGGAGCTTGACTCCGTGGAGCGATGTTTCACGGCTGTGACTCAACCCGTCGGCAAGATCCCCCATCCCAGGCAAACCGTGCAGCCAATGCCTGAAACCCTCCGCCGCCTGCAATCAAAGCTCTTGCGGGCTCTTCCACCAATTCGGTCATCTCGCCCAATACTTGGCAAACACCGCCCCACCGAGGCAAGCTCGGATGGTGGCGTTTTCTTTTTGCCGTCTGGTCTCTAAACACGGCCCGACCGGGACAAGCCCGGCACCTCTTAAGTGAACGGTATTGAACTTAGCCCGGATTTTCCATAGATCGCCTACTGCGGCACCGCCGCCTTGCGGGCAAGGGCGTCCAGGATGTTTTTGGGCATGCGGTCCAAAGGGACTACCTGATCGGCCGCGCCGGCTTGGATGGCTTCCTTGGGCATTCCGAAGACCACGCAACTGGCCTCGTCCTGGGCCAGGGTGAAGGCGCCGGACTCCTTCATGGCCAGCATTCCTTTTGCCCCGTCGGCCCCCATTCCCGTCAAGATGACGCCGACGGCATTTTGTCCTGCCTGGCGGGCCACCGAGTAGAAGAGGACATCCACGGCGGGCCGCTGATGATGAACGGGGGGGCCGTCCTTGAGCTGGACGTGGTAGCGGGCGCCGCTTCGATTCAGCAGCATGTGACGGTTGCCCGGCGCCAGCAAGGCCAATCCCGGCACCAGAGTATCGCCGTGTCGCGCCTCGCGGACCCGCATTGGGCACAATCGGTCCAGGCGTTCGGCAAACGAGGCGGTGAAGCCCGCCGGCATATGCTGGACGATAACGGTCCCCGGCAGGTTGGGGGGAAGCCGACGCAGCACTTTTTCGATGGCCACCGTACCGCCTGTCGAAGCGCCGATGGCCAGAATCTTATGAGTGGTCTCCAACTGGCTCAAATCGTGGCCGGCCGGCTGGGCCTGCGACCCGTTGACCGGGAGCTGCTTTTCGACCCGGGCCAGGGAAGCGGCCCGGATGGCCCGCACCATGCGAAGGATGTCCGGCGTCGAGAAGCGTGAGGAGGGCTTGCTGATCACCTCGACGGCACCCATACGCAAAGCCCTCAAGGCGGTGGGGCTTTGCTCGGGAGCCAGCGAACTGCAGATGATGACCGGCAAGGGATAGTACCTCATCAGCTTGGCCAAAAACGAGAGCCCATCCATGCGGGGCATCTCGATGTCCAGCGTGATCACGTCAGGCTTCAGGCGCAGGATCTTGTCGCGTGCCACGTAGGGATCGATGGCACCTCCCACGATCTCAATCCCTTCGTACCTGGAAAGCTCCCGGGTGAAGATGTGGCGCACCACAGCCGAATCGTCCACCACCAAAACCTTGATCGGTTTGTTGAACAAGCTCTGTTTGCTCAGCATGGATCTGTCAATCATCAGGTATCAGTTGGATTGTCAGTGAATGAACAGGTCGACTTCGGCTCGTCCTTCCTCCAAGCCCAGGCTGACTCTGGCCGAGGCGGAGCCCTGATCCTGAAGCCAGGGCGAACCGCAATAGCGCTCCACATGAGGCGCGCCCAAATGGAAAACCTCCCTGCTGCCGGCAATGGAGGGCAGGGCGTTTCCGCAGATGATGTTGGCCAACTCACCCAAAGCGTCTTGCTGAGTCCTCTCGTCGGGAGGCGTCATTTCGCCCAGCATGTTGGCGGCCAGCGAAGGAAGGATTCCCCCATAAAGGCGCACCACCAGATTCCCCTGGAAAGACCCTTTGAAAGTGACCGTCACGCGGGCCTCGTTGCCTGCTGCCTTTTGCTGGTCGTTCAGCTCTTCATCGGGCAGCAAGAAAGCCAGTTCCTCAAAAGTCAAGACCGCTGCTTGGGTCAAAGCCTCCGTCATGTTGCTCATGGCCGCTCACTCCTGTCAAGTCGCGAATGGTATTGCCCAGATCCTCGGGTGTAAAAGGCTTGTGTATGAAAGAGGCGCCTTTGCTGCGAATGGCTTCGATGCGTGTTTGGCTGCCTTCGGTGGAGATGACCAAGATGGGCAAATCGGCCGTATCTTGGCGGGCCCGCAGGTGGTCAATCATTTCTTCGCCCGTCATGACAGGCATATTGAGGTCGACCAACAGCAAGTCGATCCAGTTGCCTTCCAGAACATCCAAGCCCTCCCGGCCGTTGGAGGCCTGGTGAATGCTTCCCAGCGGTACGCCGCTCATCTTGAGCGTCCGAATGACCATGGACCGCATCACAGCGCTATCGTCCACGACCAAGATGTTCAGCATGGCGATTCTCCTTCCTATCCGTCCACTCCCAATGGCTCCAGCTTCAAAGTGCCTTCAAAACCCCGTTGGTCTTGACTGACACCTCTCCGCTGGCAATATTCAAGGACATGGTGCGCGAACAGCTTCCGCCCACGTCCTGAGCCTTGATCAGGACACCGTTTTTCCACAGCATTTTGCGCAAGATGACGAGGTTGCGCTTGCCGATCTGGAAGTGGTCATTGGCGGAGTTCTGCAAATTGGCCCCTCCGGCCACCTTGACGATCATCCGGCTCTTCCTGGCACCCTGCTTATAGCTTTCCAGGAAAAGTCGTGGAAGTCCTGTATCCACAAACATGTAGGGCTTCTGAGAGGCTTTGTCGGGATCGATGGTGGAAAGGGGAAGCATGACATGCAGCAGCCCGCCCACCCTGGCCACCGGATCATAGGCCGTGATGCCCAGGCAACTGCCCAGGGCGTAGGTGATGATCTCATCCCCAGCCTGTTTGGAGACGAGCATCTCGGCAATTCCGACGATCTGTTTCATTATCAGTTGTCGTTGTCAGTTCGCAGTTGTCAGTCGGCAGAAAGGGCCTGAACCCGGAGCCTCTTCCCCTTTTTGGACATTGGACATTGGACTTCCCACTTAATCCTCCTTCCGGAAAACGGCCGGCTGGATGAAGCTGTATGGATGGGAAAGCCCGGTCAGGCTTTCAGAATGACCGATCAGGAGATAGCCGCCTGGGCAGAGCAGATCATGAAAGCGGTTGACCAGGCGCTCGCGAGTGGCCTTGTCGAAATAGATCATCACATTGCGGCAAAAAATGACCTGAAAAGGCCCCTTCATCGGCCACTGCGCCACCAGATTGAGACGGGCGAAGACGATCATGGAGCGGGCCGATCGGCAAAGGCGGAATCGGCGCCGTTCGTCTTGATGGCTGCACTGAAAATACTTGCGCAGCAGTCGGCTGGGAATGCATTGAACCGACTCCTGGGCGAAAACAGCCTGCTTGGCCTTCTCCAGAACCCCAGCCGACAAGTCGGTGGCCAGGATGCGGAAGTCGCGCCGGTCGATATCGGGTAAGGCTTCGCGGGCCTCCATGGCAATAGTCACCGGCTCTTCTCCGGTGGAACAGCCCGCGCTCCAAATACGGATACGGTGCAGGGGTTGAAGGAAGGGAAAGACCTTCTCCCTCAAGAATTCAAAATGAACATCCTCGCGATAAAAACCAGTCTTGTTGGTGGTCAGGGCATCCAGCATCAGGGTCAATTCGTTGCCCGACCTGTCTTGCCGCACCAGCCTGAGGTAGTCCTGAAAGCTTTCCAAGCCAAGTGAGTTGATGCGCTTGGTCAGCCGTGTCCTGACCAGTTCTTCCTTGCCCGATTTGAGATGGATTCCTGCCTGACGGTAGACAAACTGGCGGATTTGCTCGAATTCCTTCGGCTTCAGCTGAAGTGCAAATGCGGCATACATTCTTCAATCCCATCTGAAGGCCCGCAGCCTTTCCGTCAGAAATCCTCGAACGGGATCTGCTCCTCGGGCGTCCCATGCCTGTGAATCCCGCCGACGGCAGGCAAGCTTGCAGATCGCCCACTGGCCCTACTGGTCGGCGAGCTTTTAGGAATGGATCTTCCACTGACATGGCTTGAGCGTCCCTGATGGTTTTGCTGCTTCAGTCGAAATGAGGAAACCAGCGCCAGCATTACTTCGGCCTGACTGGTGAGCTGCTGCGAGGTGGCAGCCGACTGTTCAGCGTTGGCTGCGCATTGCTGGGTCACTTGGTTGACTTGGTATACGGCTGTATTGACTTGCTCAATCCCCTCGTTCTGCTGTTGCGAAGCAGTGGCGATCTCCGTCATGACTTGCGACACTTTCTGCACCTGGGAGTTGATTTCCTCCAGGCTGGTCAGCACTTCGAAATTCATGCTGACGCCGCTTTCAGCATTCCTGACCGACTCATCGATCAGCCCGGCGGTTATTTTGGCCGCCTCGGCGCTGCGCATGGCCAGGTTGCGGACTTCCTCGGCCACCACTGCGAACCCGCGTCCGGCGTCCCCGGCACGGGCCGCTTCGACGGCAGCATTGAGGGCCAGCAAATTGGTCTGAAAGGCGATTTCGTCGATGGTCTTGACAATTTTGGAGGTCTCATCCGAGGAGGCTTTGATGCGCTGAATGGCTTCGGAGAGACGGCCCATGTTCTGCACGCCCTTGCCGGTGGCAGTGCTGGCCGCCTCGGTCAGGCCGCGAGCCTCCTGGGCGTTGGCGGTGTTCTGGCGGGTCATCGAGCCGACCTCCGAAAGGCTGCTGGCGATCTCCTCCAAAGTGCTGGCCTGCTCAGATGAGCCTTGGGCCAGGGACTGACTTCCGCTGCTGATCTGGCCGGAGGCGCCGGCCACATGCGTGGCCGCCTGGTTGACCTGTGCCAGGCTTTCCGCCAAGTTGTTGACGGCCTTGTTCAAGGCCTCCTTGATTCGGGCGTGATCGCCCTGGTAATCCCCTTGCACCCTGGCAGTCAGGTCGCGCCCGGCAATGCGGTCCAAGACCTGGGAGGCCTCCTGGATGGGTTCCACAATGGCTTCGATGACTTCATGGATCCCCTCCATCATGGGCCGGTAGACGCTGTCCAATGCGTTTAAATCTGCCCGGTATGAAAGATCGCCTCCCTTGAACTTCTCGATGAGGCTGCTGACCTGGTCCCGGTAGGCGGCTCGGGCATTGTAGTCGGTCCATTCGACAGCATTTCCGATGTGGTTGCCGTCGTCGTCGAACAAGGCGGTCAGGTTGAGGCCGAATTCCAGACCCGCCACCTTGATCTCGGCCCTGTAGGGCAGGCGTCCTGGGTCGGAAAGCAGCTCCCGCTGACGCTCAGGATGCTTGTGGAAGTTGTCGATTGACATTCCCACCAGCCTTTCGGCATCAAATGCGGGGAAAAGGCGTCGCAGCTCCCCCTGATACTGGGCCAGCATGCGCGCCACGGCCGGATTGACGTAGGTGATCCTGAGGTCGCGGTCACACATCATGAAATAGCTGGCCGATTGGTCAATCATCGATTGCAGGCCGGCGACCCGCCCTGCCTTGCTGCCTCCCCCTTCGGCGTCGCTTCGCTGAAGCTCGATTCCCTCCCCTTCCCGAAAATCGCTGCCCATTCGGTTCTCTCCTTTCCAGCTCCAAGGGCCGCTCCCCCAGGCACGCTTCAATGGGGACAACGTTGCCGAGCTGCGGGATCAGGCATTCAGATAGAATCCCTTTGACTCAAAGGAAGATCGACAAATATCATTTCAAAGCAGTGGAACCCGTCAAGCGGGCTCTTGATCCTGTCGGCCAGGAGCCTCCTGGCTGAGGCCGACCTGCAGGGTCTTGCGGCAAACCTCCTGCGCCGCTTTCTCCACCTGACGGCAAGCCAGGGCTGATTGAGCCTGAGGCAGCTTGCCCTCGCAGGCATCGAGAGCTGCATGAAGTCCGGCAAGCTGACTCTGGAAGACAAGCTCTTGAGCGACTGAGGGGAACTCGGTGCCGACGCTCGATTCGCCTTCG
The DNA here is from genome assembly GCA_028277865.1 of Acidobacteriota bacterium. GTDB lineage: Bacteria > Acidobacteriota > UBA6911 > RPQK01 > DATIPO01 > JANQFM01. Next base: position 6,187 of record JANQFM010001056.1, on the reverse strand, counting down.
AAACGTTCCAAGGTCTGGCCGATGCTCTTCAGCAGATCCAGCACGGACCCTGCTTTCCGAAGCCGAAACGCCGACCCGATGTGTGCCTGGGATCGAGAGCGCTTCCATTCTGCAGTGGACATGTTTGTTCACCTCGAAATCGTTGACTTAAGCGTGAGCCTCCATCATCCCCTCGGGCACCGCAGCAGGTGGAGCCGCTTCTGCCGAACCCGTATCAGTCACCCTGCGCAGGTCTTTCACGTCCTGGTTGGAGAGCGCCTTTTCGATGTCCAGCAGCAGCTTGACCTTCCCTTCCGATTTGCCGATGCCCAAAATGTAGTCGGTTTGAACGCCGGAGCCGAAGGAGGGCGACTCGTCGATGTCGCCCGACGCGATATCGAGCACTTCCGAGACCTTGTCGACAACCACTCCGATTTCACGTTGCTGGGCTTGGACAACAATGATGCAGGTCTCCTCGGTCTCATCCTTGGGCTGCATGCCGAACTTGCGCCGCAAGTCGATGACCGGGATCACCTTGCCGCGCAGGTTGACGACACCGCGAATGTATTTGGGGGTGCGGGGCACCGGAGTGATGGGGATCACCCCGATGATCTCGTGGACCTTGAGGATCTCCAGCCCATATTCTTCGCCGGCCAAAAAGAAAGTGAGGTATTTGCCGCCCAATTCACCCTCGGACTGAATGGGCTGTCCGGCGCCTGACTCTAGATGTTCCATAGGGCTTCTCCTGCAGTCTTTTCCCAATTGCTTTTCACCAAGTCCATGGCTTTTTTATCGGCACCCCGCCGCAGAGCCATTAGAAATTTTCACGGATCCATCAGCCGATATTGGCTTGACTAGACATTGTTGCGCCAGCTCAACCAAGCCGTTGGTATCCAGGATCAATCCGACTTTCCCGTCCCCCAGAATGGCTGCACCTGAAACGCCCTGGACCTGCCCCAGGCCGCCGCCGAGTGACTTGGCCACCACCTGCTGCTGACCCAGCAGCTCATCGACCAGCACGGCACAGCGCCGATCGCCGTCCCCCACAACCACCAGGATTCCCTGAGTGGGCTGGTGGACGGCGCCTTCGATCTCGAAAAGCCGATGCAGGCGGTGAATGGGCATCAGTTCGTCGCGCAGCAAAACCATTTCGCCGCGCCCCGTCACAGTAGAAAGCGAGTCTGGTTCGGGACAGAAACTCATGAATATGTTGACGGTGGGGACGATGAACCGCTCGGCTCCGACACGCACCAGCATGCCGTCGGTGATGGCCAGGGTGAGGGGCAGGACAATGGTGAAGGTGGATCCCTGACCGTACTTGGAGGAGATCTGGACCCGCCCCCTCAGGGATTCGATGCTGCGCCTGACCACGTCCATGCCCACGCCGCGTCCCGAAACGTCGGTAATCTCCTGGGCGGTGGAAAAGCCTGGAGCAAAGATGAGTTCGAAGACTTCGCGGTCGGAAAGGCCGTCGGCAGACTCGATGAGCCCATTGGCCACCGCTTTGGCGGCAATCTGTTCCCTGTTCAGTCCCTTGCCGTCGTCGGTCAATTCGACGATCACGCTGCCTCCGGCATGATAGGCATGCAGGCGGACCTTTCCAGTGGCCGATTTGCCGGCGGCCTGACGCTCTTGGGGCATCTCGACGCCGTGATCCACCGCATTGCGCACCATGTGCACCAGGGGATCGCCGATGATGTCGACCATGTTGCGGTCGATCTCGGTCTCTTCCCCCTCGGTGGTGAATTCGACCTGCTTGCCGACCTTGCGCGACAGATCCCTCACCAAGCGGGCCATTTTCTGGAACACGCCCCGCATCGGAATCATGCGCAATGACATGCAAAGATCTTGAAGCTCGCGGACGATCTTTCCAGCATGGTTGACCTTGCGGGCGGTATCGAAATTCGACCGGTCCAGCACTATCTCGTCCTGGGCCACCATGGAGTGGGCGATCACCAGCTCCCCCACCATGTCGATCAGCCTGTCCAGCTTTTCGGTCCGCACCCTGACCGAGGATTCGGGGCTGGCTGACCTTTTTTGAGACCGCAGGGCGTGGGCCACGTCACTGACCCTTGCTGTGCTCGACTTGACCAAGGCCTGCCCGAGAGGCACCTCGCCCTTGGAGGCGGCCACGGCCTCCACTTCGTCACGTTCCACCTTGCCTTGGTTGACCAGGATGTCGCCCAATCGGGCCGGAAGAGGCTCGGCATCCGACGACTCGTCGCTGATGCCATGAGCTTCGGGCGCCTTCAGCAAGGCTGCCAGGCTGTGGTAGCTTGCCGGTACGGCAGTCTCCTGCCCGCCCAGGCTGTCCTGGACGCCCTGCAGAAGTTCTTTGAGAAGATCGACACTGCGCAGCGCCAGGTCTGCATAGCCTCCGGCACAGACGATCTCCTTTTCACGGATGCGCGAGAGCAGGTTCTCGGCCAAGTGGGCCAGGTGCGAGATGATGTCCAAGCCCAAAAAAGCGGAGGTTCCCTTGATGGTGTGAAAGGAGCGAAAAACGGTGTTGACGGCCTCCATGTCATCGGGAGAGGTCTCCAAGTCCAACAGCGAAGCTTCAGCCGAGTCGATGGCTTCGTTGCTTTCGGTGATGAACTCGCCCATCAGCTCCGAATCGGTGTCTTCGGGCAGTTTCAGCACCAAGGGCTCTGGTGGAGAGGCTTGCTCGAGGGGCTGCTGGCTGTCGACGGCCTGAGGCGCTTCCTCTTGGGGTGGAGAGGATGCCAGCATGTCGCTGACGGCGTCCAAGAAAAGGCCGATTTCGGCGATCAGATTCTCCGTACTGCCTTCGTTCCCGTCCAGGATGCTGCATCGGGCAGCGGCTTGGGAAAGCAGTTCCCGGATGTCTGCAGAGTACTCTGGATCCAGGCTCATCGCCCGCAGAGGCTTCTGTACGGCTGACAAGTCCAAGCTCTCTGCTGCTCCCGGTGCATTCAGCAGCTGCAAGATCTCTTCAATGCCGGTTCCGGAGCCCAAGGAGGTTTCGGTTTCCGGGTTCCGAGCTCCGGGTTCCGGGCTGCCGGCTGCCAACTGCCAACTGCCTACTTCTCCAGGAGCCTCCATCATGTCGGATGCCGCGTCGATGAAAAGGCCGGCTTCTGAAAGCAGTCTCTCTCGCTGCTTGGATGAACCGGACTGGCTCGCCTGCATCAGTTTTTCGGCCGCACTGTCCAGCAGTTCACCCGTCTGGCAATTGTCCGGCTGCAAAGCGGCCAATTTCCGAAGCCCTGACTGAATCTTGCCCAGGCCGGACAGGTCCTCCGGATCCTGCTGGACCAGCAAGACCGCCAGGTCGTCCAGGCTCATGGCCTTGCCGTCATCTTGCTGGAGCCCTGTCCGGGCCGGCGTCGGCGGGTCGGCTGAAAGTGCCTGCGGCCTGTGCAGCAATTCCACCCAATCTGCTTTCGGCAAGGCCAGTTCAGTTTGCGACTCCTGGAGGACAGCCAGGCATTCCTGCATCCATCCCAATGCCTGCTTCAGGACTTCCTGATGGCGGGAATTCAGCTCGGTCTGCCCCTCTCGGCAGGACTGCAAGGCGTGTCGAACCGCGTCCGCCGCTTTGCCGAACTCCCGCAGGCCGGCTTGGTCGGCTTGCTCCAGCAATCTGCCTGCCGCCTGCGCGGCAGCTGAGAGCGGACGCCGGTTGTAAGGATCGTCCGCCAATTGCCCCAACTTAACAGACAGCCCTTTCAGAATCCTGGGGGCTTGCTTCAGGAATTGCCTCATGCCTGCTCGCATAACGGTTGTCACCTCAGCCTTAGGAGCCGTCAGGAATTAACTGTCGCATTTGCTCATCTCATCTTCGGGCCTTCTTCGACCTGCTCTCAATCGCAAAATCCTCAAAATAGACTGGCTATTCCTACGGTTTTGCTCAATCGAAGCAGGTCGAATCCGGCCCAATTCTGAGCGAGCAAATTGCGGCATTTATTTCCTGACGACTCCTTGGTCATTCGAATGCCAAGTGCCGCAAGCAAACCGAGTGCCAGAAGAGGGGGATCTGCAAGACGTTTCCTGGTTGTAAATTGGCGGGCGGATTCCCATAAGTCGTTTCTTCTCAATCTTTTTTGCGGTAGCCTGATCAGTTGGATGGATCGAGTGGCTGCAAGGGATTGGAAAGACAGAACCCTAAGAGCCGGCGAAGATGCCGCATTCCAGAGTGTCCTTCAGCCTCGGAATTGATGCAGAGCGGCGGATTTTTGGCAGAGCCCGACAATACTTTGGCGCTGGCAGCCAGCATCCGTTTCGAAGTGAACCGAGCTGCAATCAGCGCAGGGCCGGAAGGTACAGGTCGATCCGAGTGCCTGTGACGGTTTCGGGGATTTCAATATAGCCGCCGTGACTGGCGACAATGCCCCAAACGGCTGACAGCCCCAATCCCAAGGCGGAATGATGAGAGGTGACAAAGGGCAGCACGACATCCCCGGTCGGGTGCAAGCCGATGCCCGAACCGTTGTCGCGTACCGAGAAGCGGACATAGCTGCCGGCCGGGATCAGGCTGCAGTTGCCCAGCACGTCTCGGGCGAAGTGTACGTCTCGGGTGGCGAACTCGATCCTGGCATTTCCGTTCATGGCCCGGCGGGAGTTGTCGACCAGATTGCGGAAGGCCTCCAGCATCCAAGCCGGATCGGCCCGCGTGCGCCCCAGGGCTTCCAGGCGGCTGACCAGCCGGCAGCCCGAGCCCTGGCCGAATTCCATCTCCAACTGGGCGATGGCCTGGTGCACCAGCCTGCTGGGTTCGATCACCTCCAGGTCCAGTGAAGAGGACTCGGAAAGCGACTGCAGCAAGCGCGTAAAGTCCATGGCCTTGTGGACCGAGGCCGTGGCCTGTTCCAGCCGCCTGCCGGTTTCGGAATCTACGGGAACCGGGGTGCCGCAGGTTTCCAGGCTTTTTTTGCACGCTTCGACGCTGGCCAGGACCGAACTGAGCCGGTCGTTCAACTCCTGGGACGCGCAGCGGGCGAAGCCGCTCATGACTTCCAGGCTGCGTCGGCGTTGCTCCAATTCCCGAACCTGCTTGTCGCGCCGACGGTCCACCAGGGCAGCATTGTAGCCCAGCACAGTGCCGTCCCCGGCCTTGCGCGGTGTCGCAAACAGGGAGCAGGCAATGGGAGTGCCGTCCTGGTGCACAAAGACAGCTTCGCGTTCGCGCAAGGGCTTCTTCTGAAGCCAGCTATGGATTTCCTGGCGATCGAAGCTGCTGTCGAAGAGAGCCTCGTCGCTGAGGCTGAAGATCTCCTCGCCCTCATAGCCGAGCAGTTTTTGGGCCGCCAAATTGAAGTGCAGGATGCGACCCTCATAATCGGCGATGAAGTGGGGCAGGTCCGACTCCTCGAAAAAGGCCTTGTAGCGCAGCGCCCGTTGCTCCAGTTCCGCTTCGGAGGGGAGTCGGCGGCTGGGGATGCTTCGCTTTTCCTTGGCGAACTTGGAATGGGAAGAGATTTCGCCCTCGAGAAGGTCGCGCAGCCGTCGGCTGGTTTCGGCCGTGCTGGAAATGAATCGGACGGCGAATCCTTGGACGGGCCGGCCATCTTGCTCATACCATCCGCAGTGCAGCACTTTGGCCGTAAACTCGTACTCTTCGTCGTCCTTGCCGTTTTGAAAGCAAAAAATCAGCTGGGTGCCCCTCTCGGGGATTGAGGTGGCCTCGACGAAGGCGCCCTGGGCAGACAGCTCGGTCAGGCGCCCATCTTGAGGGCGATACTCGGACTGCGCGTCATCCCAGGCATACCGGCAGTCCAGAGTGACTTCCCAGCGGGGAGATCGAACATTGCGCATCCGGGCTCCAATACGCACCCAGCGTCCCAGGCGCTGAAAGCCGCGCCGGCGAGGAAGGGGCGATTTGCCCTCCAGCCCTCATTCAGTGAACTGGAAAGGCATCGACCGCCTCATCCAGCGTGGAGTAAATCGGTGTGCTGCTGGTTTCGCTGAACTGGCGCAGCATGCGGGCCAGCGAGGCGTCCGGCACCATGATGCTGAGCTGAATGCCCAGATCCCCGGCCGACTTTTGGATGGTGCTGACGCAGGAAACGACCGACATGTCGCTGTGCTTGGCTTCGGTCATGTCCAGCAGCAGCCTTTCATAGCCGCTGTCTGCGATATCCTGCATGGCCTTTTCCGCTTTGCGCAGAGCCTGTTGGGCAAAGGCCGCCGCCGAGATGGCATTCTCGGAAAGGGGAGGAAAGCGGAAGGCTGCATAGTCTTCTTC